>NZ_JBFAIS010000014.1:0-229843 GCF_040654795.1 Streptomyces sp. NPDC050617
GACCGCCGTCTTCCGGCGCGCCCTGGGCGGGGTGCTGTTCATCGACGAGGCGTACTCCCTCGTGCCGCAGGGCCAGATGACGGACTTCGGCTCGGTCATGACGCACCCGGCGACGGGCCGCTGCCGTGAACCCGGCGTCAGGCGGGCTTCACCGCCGTGTGCACCGTGCGGGCGCTGAGGAGGAAGGCGTCCGGGCGCAGCAGCAGGCCCTGCGGGTCCTCGGGGTCGAGGAGGCGGTCGAGCGCGGCGCGGTCCTCGGCGTCGAGCAGCTCGTCCGCGACCTCCCGTTGGCGCGCGAGCGTGGCGTGCACGTACGCGCGGCCGTCCGCGCCGAGCGGCGCGGGCAGGTCGATCAGGAAGGTCCGGCTCCGTATGTCGGTGAGCCCGGCGGCGGCCAGGAACGCGGGCCAGTCCTCGACGGCCTCCTTGGCTCCGGGCAGCGCGGCCCGCATGCCGGTGAACCAGTCGTCGCTGAGGACGTCCAGCCGCCCCTGGAGTCCGGGCCGGCCGAAGCCGATGTCACGGGGCAGCGCACGCATCGGCAGACCGCCCTCGGCGACGGCGAGGAGGCCGCCCGGGCGCAGTGCGCCGGCGAGCCGCTCCACGGCGTACTGCTGGTCGCCGATGTGGTGCAGGGCCATGCCGGACCAGATGAGGTCGGCGTCGCCGACCTCGCCGAGCCCGTCGGGGAGGTCGGCGAGACAGGTGCGTACGCGCTCGGCGAGGCCCCGGTCCGCCGCGCGGGTGCGGGCGCGCTCCAGCAGCGCTTCCGTGCCGTCCACGGCGACGACCTCGGCCTCCGGGAACGCCTGCGCGAACTGGCAGGCGCCGACGCCGGGACCGCTGCCGATGTCGAGCATCCGCCGGACCACCGGCACGCCCGCGGCCTCGACTCGTTCGCGGAGCCAGACCGCGGCCTGGTCGACGACGGGCGACTGCACTTCGGCGCCCAATTCGAGCAGCGGGCCCATCACGTCCCAGTCCATCTGCGCCCCGTCGTGATGGTGATGCTGGTGCTGGTGCCCGTGGTCCGCGAGCTGCTGCTGGTCGGTCATCGCTGCCTCCGGTCGGCCGGCCTGGTGCGTACGGGTATCAGCGTCCGCCGGACCTGCCCGCAGCGCCAAACCCTGTTGCCGTTCCCGCAAAAGCGCCCCGGTCGGCGGGCGCCGGCCGCCGCCGTCTCAGGTTCTCAGGTGATGTCGGTGACGGTGACGCTCACGCCGACGTGCGGCGCCGGCTCCCCCGGCTCCGTGACGGCCTCGACGACGGCCGACGTGACGGCGGCGCGTACCGCGCGGGTGACGGCGAGCGCCTGGTGGCCGCGGCGTACGGCCAGGTGGACGCGGAGCTGCCAGCCGCCCGCGCCGGGCAGGCGCTCCGCCCGTACGCCCGCGATCCGGGTCCGGGCGGCGCCCCAGGCGGCCACCGCGCCGCCCGCGCCCGCGGGGAGCCGGCGGGCGGCGGCGCCGCGCACCATGTCGGCGAGGCCGGGGCGCAGGAAGGCGACGCCGGGCGTGGCGCGGGCGGCGTCGGCCGCCGCCGTCAGGACGCGGGCGGTCTCCGGCGTGGTGCCGCTCATCGGGTTCTCCTCTCGCCGTCCCGAGTGCTGCCCCGGACCGTCGGCGGGTCCTCGTCGAGGATGTCGACGACCGAGACGTCGATCTCGGCGACGTCCATGCCGACGGTGCGGTGCGCCGCGTCGGCGACCAGGATCCGTACCCGGTCGGCCAGTTCGGGCACCGTCCAGTCCGCGGTGGCCGCCACGTCCAGGGTCACGCGCAGCGGCCCCCGGTACGGGCCGCGGCCCTGCTCCGAGGCGGCGCGGGCGGCCTCGGGGTCCACGGGCGCCACGCGGCAGCTGCCGGCGAGGACCCCGGACAGGCTCTCGGCGGCGGCGCGGAAGGTGCGGGTGGCCGCGGTCTCCACGATCCAGGCGTCGTCGTCCGGTTCGCCGAGCGGCAGCGGCCGGCCGGGGCGCAGTTCGGCCCGGACGAGGTCCATGACGCGTGCGGTGATCTCTTCGGCGGGCGGGTCGGCGGCGGCCCGCGCCTGGCGTACGTAGCTGTCCAGGACGCCCAGTCCGGCCAGCGCCGCCTGGCAGTGCGGGCAGCCCGCGACGTGCGGATCGTCGCTCCCGCTCTCCCAGACCGCGCTGAGCGTACGGCCGCACGGCAGGGCGGCGTCGTCGGTCGCGTCGTCTAGCGCCATGCGCCCATCGCCTCCGTCAGATAGCGCCGTGCTCGGAAGATCCTGCCGCGTACGGACTGCTCGCTGATCCGCACCGCCTCCGCGATCTCGCTGTACGAGAGTCCGTGCAGCTCTCTCAGCACCCAGCAGGCGCGCTGCTCGGGGGTGAGCCCGGTCAGGGCGACAGTGAGCGCCTCGACCGCCGCCGTGCCCTCGACCGCGCGGACCGGGGACGCCGCGTGTTCCGGGGCGGGTGGTTCCGGTATGGCGGCGAGGTCCTGGGTGGGGCGGCGGGCGCGCAGAACGTTGAGGCAGCGGTTGGTCACGATGCGGTACATCCAGGTCGAGAAGGCGGCGTCGCCGCGGAAGTCCGGGAGCCTGCGCCAGGCGCTGACGAACGCCTCCTGCACGGCGTCCTCCGCGTCGGCACGGCTGCCGAGGAGGCGCGTCGCCAGGCTGAGCAGCGTCGCGCTGTGCCGCCGGACCAGAACTTCGAACGCGCCCTCGTCGCCTTCCCCGGCCCGCGCCGCCAGCAGGTCGTCGCCGCGTTCGGGCACTCGCCTGCTCCTTTCCGTATCCGTTCGGCCCGGTTCCGTTCAGCCCGGTTCCGTTCGGCCCGGTTCCGTCCGTCCGGTCCTGCGGCCATCCTGTTCGACGCAGGGGAACCGCGTTCCTCACGCGGTGAGCGAAGAATAGGAAATCGGCGGCGGCGCGTGACGCAAGGCGGCGGGCCGTGTCCGAACAGGTGTCAGGACGAACTACCCGATGACGATCCGAGGAGAGAGCCCATGTCGACGTCCCCGAAGACGGCAGCCCCCGCGGTCAACGAGCCGCGGACCGGCGGGATACCGCAGGGCGGCGGCGCGACCGTGCAGGCCGGGCCCGCCGGCGCGGACACCGCGCCGGCCACCCGCGGGAAGACCTCGATCGCGGACGGCGTGGTCGAGAAGATCGCCGGAATGGCCGCACGCGAGGTGCCGGGCGTGGCCGCGCTCGGCGGCGGGCTGGCCCGTACGCTCGGCGCGGTGCGCGACCGGGTGCCCGGCGGCCGTTCGCAGGTCACCCGCGGCGTGAAGGTCGAGGTCGGCGAGCGGCAGACGGCCGTGGACCTCGACATCGTGGTCGAGTACGGGGTGCCCATCACCGAGGTCGCGGGCGACATCCGGGAGAACGTGATCTCCGCCGTGGAGCGGATGACGGGGCTGGAGGTCGTGGAGGTCAACATCGCCGTCATCGATGTGCGGCTGCCCGACGAGACGACGGAGGACGAGGCCGACACCCGCGTGCAGTAAACCCGAAAGCCGACCGCTGTCGGCTGTGACCGCACGGCCCTCTCGTGTTTCGGGGGGCCGTGCGGTTTTCGGTGTGCGGGCGGGACTCGTCAGCGCGCCCCGTGGCCCGGCGCGATCTCCTCCACGCGGCGGGCGAGTTCGACGTCGAGGCCGGTGACCTTGCCGCCCGCGCTGTGCGTGTTCACGGTGATGGAGATCTTGTTGTAGCCGAGGGTCAGCTCGGAGTGGTGGCCCAGCTCCTCCTGGATCTGGGCGACATGGATCACCATCGCCGCCGCCTGGAAGTGGCCGTCGAAGGTGTAGTCACGGCTGATGCTGTCGCCGTCGGTGGACCAGCCGGGGAGCTCCTGGAGGCGCTCCTCGACGTCGTGCTGTGAGAGCGGTTGCACTGCTGCCATGACGCTGCCCCTTCGCCTTCTTCTTGGGTGATTCGGCTTCTTCGCCGGTGACTGGCTGCTTCGTGGGTGACTGGATTCTTCGTGTTGATGGGTGAACGGTTTCTTCGCGAGCGGCGGTGATTCCAGCCTGCCCCGCGCCGCGGTCTCTTTCGCGCCAATGTGCGGGTGTGTCGGCGGTTGCCTTCCGGGGTCGGCGCGCCGCTTCTATGCTCCTGCGCCTGACGTGATGGGTTACCGACGGTAGGGGATCAGGGGCATGGACGGTACCGGCAGCACCCGGAGAGGCTTCATCGGCGGCGCGGCGGCGGTGGCGGGCACGGCCGCGCTGGCCGGCCGGGCGACGGCGGCGCCGCGCCGCCGCACGGCCGCATCGACGGGGCGGAGCGTCGCGGTGCTCGGCGGCGGCGTCGCCGGACTCACCGCCGCGCACGAACTCGCCGAGCGCGGATTCACGGTGACGGTGTACGAGAAGAAGGCGCTGGGCGGCAAGGCGCGCAGCATGGACGTGCCGGGCAGCGCGCGGGGCGGCCGCAAGCCGCTGCCGGGCGAGCACGGGTTCCGCTTCATCCCCGGCTGGTACCGCAATCTCCCGGACACCCTGCGCCGCATCCCCTTCCCGGGCAACGCGAACGGCTGCCACGACAACCTCGTCGCCTCCTCCGAGGTGATGCTGGCCCGCATCGGCAAGGAGGACATCCGGCTGCCGTTCCAGATCGTCGGCAGCCCGCCGCCCGTGCTCACCCCGGACGCGGTGCTGCGGGCGCTGACCGCGCTGTTCGAGACCTTCTCGAAGCTGCCCGCCCACGAGATCGCGTACTTCGCCAACCGCATCCTGGTCTTCTTCACCAGCTGCGACAAGCGGCGCCTGGACACCTGGGAGCGCACGCCGTGGTGGGAGTTCCTGAAGGCCGCGAAGATGTCGGAGAACTACCAGCAGTTGCTCGCGATCGGCATCACCCGCAACATCGTCGCGACGAAGGCGGAGGTCGCGAGCACCAAGACCGTCGCCAACTGTTTCGAGGCGTTCTTCTACAACCTGCTGGGCCGCGGCGCGGACGGGCAGCCGGACCGGGTGCTGAACGCGCCCACCAATGAGGCGTGGATCGACCCGTGGACGTCCCATCTGCGCTCCCTGGGCGTGGAGTTCCACACCGGCTGGGCCGTGCGGGACCTGACCCTGGCCGGGGGCCGGATCTCCGAAGCGGTGGCGGAGGACGCGCGGGGCGCCCGCCAGTCGATCACCGCCGATCACTTCGTCTCCGCGATGCCGGTGGAGCACGCCCGTACGACCTGGAACGCGCGATTACGGGCGGCGGACCCGCAGTTGGCGCGCTGCGACAAGCTGGAGACGGACTGGATGACGGGCATTCAGTTCTATCTGACCGAGCCGACGCCGATCCTGCACGGGCACATCAACCACATCGACTCGCCGTGGTCGATCACGGCGGTCGGGCAGGCGCAGTACTGGGCGGGGCGGGACTTCCCGCGCGACTACGGCGACGGCGTGGCCGCCGACTGCCTGTCGGTGGACGTCTCCGAGTGGGGCAAGCCCGGCATCCTCTACGGCAAGACGGCCAAGGAGTGCACCCGCGAGGAGGTCGCGCGGGAGGTGTGGGCGCAGATGAAGGCCGGGCTCAACGACACGGGCCGCACGGTGCTGCGGGACGGGGCGCTGCACTCCTGGTTCCTGGACCCCGCCGTGGTGATCGGCAACGGGCGCCCGACCAACGACGAGCAGCTGTTCATCCACCCGACCGGCACCTGGTACAACCGGCCCACCGCGCGCACCGCGATCCCCAACCTCTTCCTCTCCGGCGACTACGTGGCCACCGACGTGGATCTCGCGACGATGGAGGGCGCCAACGCCTCCGCGCGGGCCGCCGTCAACGCCCTGCTGGACGCAGCCGGTTCGGGTGCCGAGCGGTGCGCCGTCACGCCGCTGTACCGGGCGCCCGAGCTCGCGCCGCTCAAGAGGGACGACGAGATCCGCTACCGGCTCGGGCTGCGCAACGCCTTCGATCTGGGCTGACGGCCGAACAGCCGCCCTTCGGCGCGGGCCCGGCGGGGCTTGCAGGACGACGGGTCGGAGGGCTTGTCCGACGGCTTGTGGCCGGGCCTGTCCGAGGGCTCGCCGGGGGACCTCTCCGTGGGTTCTTCGGGGGGCGGCCGCTCGGAGGACTTCGCGAAGGACTTCACGCAGGCCGAGGTGTACGCCTCGGCCACCTCCAGCAAGAAGTCGATCTCCGCGGCCAGTTCGCCGCGGTCCACCTCGATGTCGGCGCTCTCCCGCCCGCCCTCCCGGATGTTGGCCCGCTTGGCCGCGCACGCCTCGCGGATGACGCAGGCGAGCACGGCGGGGCGGGCGGCGCGGGCCGGGACGCCCGCGGCGGCGACGTGGTCGCGGGCGCGCCGCAGCGCGGCCGGGTGCGCGTAGTCCTGGAGCACGAGGACGGCGTCGCGCGTCTCGATCACCTTGCGGTACACGAGGTAGCGCCAGTGGGAGGGCGCGCACAGCAGCTCGGAGCCGCGCCACCGGTACCGCTTCAGGGCCACGTGCGGCACGGCCGCCACCAGGGACCGCCACAGCGGCCACAGCCGCCAGATCGCGCGGGCGTCCGACGCCGCGCGGCCGACGGCGGCGAGGTCCCGTACGAGCAGGGCGGCGGCGCGCAGCACGGCGTGCAGCCCCAGCGCGACGCGCAGATACAGGACCACGTCGTCGCCGAGCGGCGTGACCAGCCCTACGAGCCGGCCGGCCCAGAAGACGCCGGCGAACACCGCGCCCCAGCCGAACAGGGCGAGGCTCACCCGCAGGCTCCGGTCCATGCTCCGGCACGCGTAGCGCCGGCACATCACGGCGCAGGCGGAGTCGGCGATCAGGTGCGTCGAGCCGAGGAGCAGCCAGTAGCCGGCGGTGCGCGGGGCGCCGGTGATGCCGGGGACCGCTGCCGCGCAGGGCGGGTCCACGCCGTACGCGATGAGCACCAGGCCGGCCAGGACGAACGGCACGGCGATCAGGACGGCTCGCTCGAACCTCCGGTTGCCGCCGGACGCGGCGACGAAGTACAGCACGCCGCAGGCGGAGAGCACCCCGATCATGTTTCTGGCCAGGGCCACGGTGCACATCGTGGCGGGTCCGTCGCTCAGCAGGCGGGCGATGAGCGGCAGGTCCATGGCCATGGCGACGGCGGTCAGCGCCATCGTGCCCCAGAGCAGCCGCTCCTGGGGGCGCCGCAGGACCGATGGCAGCCGCCACAGGACGGCGGCGAGCAGCACCACGGTCGAGACGGCCTCGAATCCGGCGACGCATGTGGCCAGCCCCGGCCGCATATCAGCCGCGTACGCCCATGGCGGCCTGGAGATTGCCCAGCACCCCGTCGAGCCTCCGGCCGGCGGCCTCCGCCCTGGTCCGTATCAGCCCGGCGAGCGTTTCGGCCTCCTTCTCCTGGGGCGTGGTGTAGTTCGTGCGCCGCAGGAGCCGGCGGATGAGCTTGGGGTCGAGGTCGGGGAGGAGCCCGGCGGCTCCGTCGCCGTCCGGGCCGAGCGCGTAGTGGTCCAGCAGGACGTGGCCGAGCTCGTGCAGCACGATGTGCTCCTGGTGCAGCCGCCCGGTCCGCTGCTCGAAGAAGATGTGGTCCGCCCCCTCGGTCGCCAGCCACATCCCGCAGGCCCCCGACGCGGCCGCCTGCGCGGGCAGCGGGTGCAGATGGATGGGGCGCCGTCGCTGTTCGGCCAGTTGGTCGCAGAGCGCCGTCACGGAGAACGGCCGTGGCGGGTCGAGCCGGGCCAGCGCGGAGTTGCAGCGGCGACGTAGCCGGATGTCGCGAGGGTGCATGCGGTGCTCCTACGACCATGTTCGAGGCGCGTGGATCGCGCCTGTCGGCGGAAGGCCCCCGGGGTTCTGGAAGAGGCTCGGACGGGTTCGGCCGCGTCGGCGAACCTCGTGCGGCCGGCGGCGGCCGGCCCCGGTCAGCGCTCTGTGGTGGTGGGATGGTCGGGGTCCTCATCGGTCGAGAGGTTCTGGAATTTGCGCGCCTCGTTCACCATCGTCAGCAGCGCGTCGAGGCTGGCGGGCGAGAGCCCGTCGGCGCGCAGCGCGAGGTTGCGCACGCGGGTGTCGCGCAAGGCGGCGGCCAGGGCCAGCTGGGCGTTGACGCGCTCGGCGACGTCGTCGTCGAGGAAGTAGCCGGGGGGTACGCCGAAGAACTCGGCGAGCACGTCGAGCTGTTCCAGGGTGACGTTGCGCTTGCGGCCGGTGGCGAGCTCCCACAGGTACGTGCCGGAGATCGCGCCGCCGGTCTGCTCGCTGATCTCCTTGGCGAGCCGGGCGTAGCCGGGCCGCTTGCGCTCCTCGGGGTAGAGCGCGGCGATCAGCTCGTTCAGCCGCTGGTCGAGCTTGCGCAGGATCGGCCTGCCGGAGTGGCCCGATGCCGCCGACTCGCCTCTGCTCATCATCCCGCCCCCGGTCGTCCCCGTTCACGACGCCGCCGGCAGGCGGTGCCATAGGACAGTCAACCCTCATCCGCCACAGCTGACAACAGGGCCTATCCGTCGTCACGTTGATGTCATTTCGGCCAACCGGGAGCGTTCCCTCCGGCGCGTTTCGGTCCTTCGCCGTGCCTCACGGGCACGCTCACCACTGCCGCTCCGTCACATGAGCCACAACTACAGCGGACGGCATATGGCAGCAATGAGCCATCACCGTTCACCATGGTTGACAGAGGCATCAGCAGCGGGCGTACGCTCGCACTGCGGATCACCCGCTCCTACGGATGCCAGTACGTCCCTCAGACGCACTCCCCGGTCCGGCCCGCGCGCCGCGCTCCATCCCCGTCGCCGCGGCGCTCCCCCGTGAACCAGCACGTCCGCACATCAGGCACGTCCAGCGCGTAGCACTGTGTCGCTCGTCCCCGTTCGGCTCCTCTCGTCTCAGCTTGTCTCCGCTCGGCTCCTCTCGTCTCCGCTTGTCCCCTCTCGTCTCCGCTTGCTTCCGCTCGTTCACGGCCCCGCCCCCAGGGCCGTCCTCCCGCACCCGCTGACTGACCGAGACCTCATCGGAGGGTCACGATGTCCGACGCTCTCCCCTGGCCGCAGTGGCCGACGCACTCCCCGCAGACCGAGCAGAACCTGCTCGCCGCGCTCCGGTCGGGCCGCTGGGCGGTGAGCGGCGCGTACACGGGCGAGGAATCGTACGAGCATGCCTTCGCCGCCGCGTTCGCCGACTTCATGAAGGTGCCCTACGCGGTGCCCACCTGCAACGGCTCGGCGGCGCTCACCATCGCGCTGGAATCGCTCGGCGTCGGGGCCGGCGACGAGGTGCTCGTACCCGGTCTGACCTGGGTGGCCTGCGCGTCCTCCGTGCTGCGCGTCGGCGCGGTGCCGATCTTCGTCGACATCGAGCCGGACACCCTGTGCATGTCGGTCCAGGCCGCGGCGGCGGCCGTCACCCCGCGCACCAGGGCGATCATGGCGGTGCATCTGTACGGCTCCGCGGTGGACCTCGACGCGATGACCGCCCTGGCCCGGCGGCACGGCATCGCCCTCCTGGAGGACTGCTCGCACGTGCACGGCGCGATGTGGGGAGAGCGGCGGCTCGGCGCGATCGGCGACGCCGCCGCCTTCAGCCTCCAGCAGACCAAGCTGCTGACCTGCGGCGAGGGCGGAGTCGCCGTCACCTCGGACCCGGAGGTCCACGACCGGCTGTTCCGCAAGCGGGCGGACGGGCGGGGCCACCGAGCCGCGCCCGTGGGCGAGTTGGAGCTGGAGGAGCTGCCCGGCGTGCAGGGCTACAACTACTGCATGAGCGAGTTCAACGCCGCGGTGGCGCTGGAGGGGCTGGCCCGCCTCGACGAGGAGAACGACCGCCGGCGGGTCTCGATGCGACGGCTGGAGGAGCTGCTCGGCGGCTTCGACGGGGCGCGCCCGCTGGAGCGGCCGGCCGCGCTCACCGCGGACGCCGCCTACCAGTTCTGCGTCCGGCTCGACCCGGCGGTCTTCGGCCCCGGCGCGAAGGACGCGGTGGCCGCCTCGCTGTCCCAGTCGCTCGGCCTGCACGTCGAGCCCATCGACTCCGCGCTCCATCGCAACGTCCTCTACCAGCCGCTGCACTCCGGCTGGACCAAGGGGCCGGGCGGCGCGCGCCCGCTGGACCCCGCCCGGTTCGAGCTGCCCGCCGCCGAGTTCGCCGGGGAGAACGCGGTGGTCCTGCCGCACCGTCTCTTCCTCGCGCCGCCGGAGCGCATGGAGCTCGTCGTCACCGCGCTGGAGAAGGCCCGCGCCCAACTGCCCGCGGCCTGAGGCCGGAAACCATGAGGCCACGGCCCGACGCCTCGGGCCGTGGGACCAACTCACCTTAAATACCGGCCAGTTGCCCTGAAGCAGCCCGCCCGATGCCCTGAAGCCGTCGCCCCGATCCCCCCGTCGCCGAGCGAGAGGCCCTCGATGAGCGCTCGTACCGAGACCGGCTCCACCGTACGCACGGTGGCCGCCACCGCCGCCGGAACCCTGACCCAGGGGGACGCGACCGCCTTCCTCCGGTCGCTGCCCGCCGCCAGTGTGCGGCTGGTGGTGACGTCGCCCTGGTTCACCGGCCCCTACGAGCCGTCGTCCGACGACCCGACCAACCCGGCGTTCGGCGACTGGCTGGACGGCTACATGGACGAGTTCGCCCGGGTGCTGCAGCCGGACGGCAGCGTGGTGATCGAGACCGGCTGCAGCTGGGCGCGGGACCGCCCGGTGCGCACGGTGCAGAACTTCGCCGCCGTCAGCCGGCTGCTCGCGCGCGGCGACTGGCACCTCCTCCAGGAGTTCTACTGGTACAACCCCGAGCTCCTCGACGAGCGCGAGGAGTGGGTCACCCAGGGGCGGATCCGGCTGCACGACTGCGTCACCACGTGGTTCTGGCTGTCGCGGACCCCCGACGTGCCGGTGGACACCCGGCGGGTGCGCGGCTTCCAGAGCTATCTGACGCAGCCGTTCGGCAACTTCCTCGCCATGGGGGACTCCGCCGCCGACTACCCGTATCTCGACGGGGTGTCCGAGCGGCTGAGCCGGGCCGACACGGACCGCTTCCCGGTCGCGGCGCCGCTGTACTTCATCCGCCTGCTCACCGAGGAGGGCGAGCGCGTCGTCGACCCGTTCTGCGGGATCGGCTCGACGGCGCTGGCCGCCGAGTCGGCCGGGCGCGAGTGGTCGTGCAACGACTTCTCCGCCGAGGCGATCGGCATCGCGAAGCAGCGCATCGACTCTCTCCGAAAGTGATGACGATGGATCTTCAGGCCCCTTCCCCGGCTGCCGTCTCCCCCGCGCGCACAGAACCCGCGGATACCGAGCGCGCGGATACCGAACCCGCGGCGGACCGGCGGCGATTGCGCGAACGCCACTTCGACGTGGCGGACAACCGGGTGCGTGTCCTGCTCGGCGAGGACGTGCAGGACGAGATGGTCGCCGCGCTCGGCTCCCTGCACGCCGACCGCTTCATCGTGGTCACCGACGACAATGTGGCGGACGTCGCCGCCGGGAAGCTGGCCGGCGCCCTCGACGCCGTCGCCCCCACGCTGCTGCTCTCCCATCCGCCGGGCGAGGAGCACAAGAACCTGGCGACGCTGTCCCGCTTCATCGACCTGGCGCTCGACTTCGGGGCCACCCGCCGGACCGTCGTGGTCGCGGCCGGCGGCGGCATCCCCGGCAATATCGCGGGGCTCCTCGCCGGGCTGCTCTTCCGCGGGGTGCGGCTGGTGCACGTGCCGACGACCGTGATCGCCGCCTGCGACTCGGTCATCTCCGTCAAGCAGGCCGTCAACACCTCGCACGCCAAGAACATGGTCGGCCTCTACCACCCGCCCGAACTGATCCTGGTCGACCTGGCGGTGGTGGCCCAGGGCTCGCCCCGCGATCTGCGCTCCGGCACCTGCGAGACCGTCAAGAACGCCCTGGCGATCGAGCCCTCGCAGATTCCCCGGCTGCGCCGGCTGCTGCGCCCCCGGGCGGACTACACCCCCGCCGACCTCGGCGAGATCTTCGACCTGAGCCTCGCCGTCAAGAGCCGGCTGCTGCTGGAGGACCCGTACGAGAAATACTCCGGTCTGCTCCTGGAGTACGGGCACACCATCGGCCACGCCCTGGAGCTGGCCAGCACGGCGCACGGGCCCAAGGAGGCGGCGCTCAAGCACGGCGAGGCCGTCGCGCTGGGCATGATCGCGGCGGCCGACGTGGCGCGGCGGATGGGGCTGCTCGACGAGGCGGCCGTGGCCGTCCACGAGGAGCTGATCGACCGGGTGGGCGTCTGCCGGTGCCTGACCGCGGGCATCGCGCCCAAGACGGTGCTGCACCACATCGCGTTCGACAACAAGCGCGGCTACCGCTCGTGCGACGGCGACGACGTCGCGATGGTGCTGCTGGGCGGGCTCGGCAAGCCGCTGGGCGCGGACGAGCACTACCTCACGCCCGTACCGCACCGCCATGTCGCCGCCGCCGTCCACGACCTGCTGCGCCGCGGCGGGGAGTGCGCCGGGGGCGGGCGGGGAGCCGAGGGGCACACCGTCTCATGACCGATATCCGCTGGCCGCTGCCCACGGCCCTCACCCCTCCCCCGGCCGCCCCCGACGCCACCCCCGACGCCGACGCCGTCGACGCCGGCCAGGCGACTCAGCCGGCGGGTCCCGCCGTCGTCACGGCCCGCTCCCCGCTGCGCGTCTCGCTGGCCGGCGGCGGCACCGACCTGCCCAGCTACTCGTCCCGCCACGGCGGCCTGGTGCTCAGCTGCGCCATCGACCGGTACGTCGGCGTGACCGTCTTCCCCCGCGAGTTCGACGGCCGGGTGCGGGCCGCGACCGACAGCTACGACCTGTGCGACCGCAGCCACCAGCACCCCAACCCGATGACGCGGGCCTGCCTGCTCCGCGCCGGGCTGCGCAGCGGCTACCAGATCGCGTCCTTCAGCGACGTGCCCAGCGGCAGCGGGCTCGGCGGGTCCGCCGCGTTCGCCGTCTCGCTGCTGCACGCGGCGGCACAGCCCGGCGCGCTGTCGCGGCAGGCGCTCGCCGAGGCCGCGAGCGCGGTGGAGATCGACGACCTCGGGCGCGCGGTCGGCAAGCAGGACCACTACATGGCCGCGTACGGCGGGATCCGGCTGCTGCGGTTCCACCCGTCGGGCCGGGTGGCCCCCGACCGGCTCGACCTGCCGGCCGCCTCCCGGTCCGCCCTGGAAGCACATCTGATGCTCTTCCACTCCGGCATCAGCCGGGACGCGGGCGACATCCTCGCCGAGCAGAACCAGCGCACGCTCAGCGGCCACGACGCGTCCCTGCGGCGGCTGCACGCCATCCGCTCCATCACCCACGGCATGACCGAGGCGCTGGTCAAGGGTGACATGGAGGCCGTCGCCGGGCTGGTCAACGAGCACTGGTCGCTGAAGGCGCGGCTCGGCTCGCGGATCAGCAGCCCGCACCTCCAGGCCCTGCACGACCGGGCGCTGGAGGCGGGGGCGGGGGGCGCGAAGCTGCTCGGTTCGGGCGGCGGCGGCTTCCTGCTGCTGGTCTGCCCGCCGGGCAGGCACACGGAGGTGCGCCGGTCGCTGGGCGAGGCGGGGCTGCGGGAGCTGCCGTTCCGGCTCACCGACGAGGGTTCCCGGACCGTCCGGCTGCCGCTGTGAACGCCGCCGGAGCACCCGGGCGGCCCGCGGCGGCGCCGGTCACCGTCGTGACGATCACCCGCACCCGGCCCGAGCTGCTGGCGCGGGCGGTGCGCAGCGCCCAGGGGCAGCGCCCGCCGGGCGGCTTCGAGCATCTCATCGTCATCGACGACTGCCTGGACACCTACCGGTCGCTGCGCGACCTGCCCGAGCCGCCGGCCAATGTGCGCTGGCTGCTCGCGGGCCGCGGCCCGCATGACGTGTCCGGCCCCGGCCGCTCCTCGCGGCTGCGCAATATGGCCGTACGGATCGTCCGCAGCCCCTGGGTCGCGTTCCTCGACGACGACAACGAATGGGAGCCCGGCCACCTGACGTCGCTGCTGGAGTGCGCCGCCCGTACCGGCCACCGGGCCGTCCACTCCCAGCTGCGGATGGTCAACGCCGACGGCTCCCCCTATCTGGAGACGCGCTCGCCGTGGTCCGAGGACGAGGCGGAGGGGCGCGCGGAATACGAGCGGCTGCGGGCGAAAGGGGTGGTGGAGCCGGGCTCCTGCGTGCGGCGCGACCGGCTCGATCCGCTGGGCGTGCCGGACCCGGTGATCGAGGTGGACACCGGGGAGTGGATGCTCGCGCGGGAGCTGCTGCTGGAGGTCCCCTTCCGCGACGACTTCGACGCGCGGGACGAGGCCGACCGGATCGGCGAGGACGACAAGCTCGCGATGGACCTGCGGGCGCGCCGCGAACCCGTCTCGTGCACGGGGCTGCCGACGCTGCGCTACTACCTCGGCGGCTACTCCAACAATTTCTCCTGCTCCTTCGACTCGACGTTCTCCTGGCGAGAATGAGGAACTGATGACCTATCACATCGCGGACGGAAAGGTCGTAAGTCCGGAAGGCTGCGAGCTGAACGTCGCGCACCACTGCAATCTCGGCTGCGCCTCGTGCAGCCATCTCTCACCGGTCTTCCGCCGGTCCTTCATCGACCCCGACACCGCCGCCCGCGATCTCCACCTGCTGGCCCGGTCGTTCGCCGCCAAGTTCGTCAAGGTGCTCGGCGGCGAACCGCTCCTCCACCCCCAACTGGTGCCCATCCTCCACCAGGTGCGCTCCTCCGGCCTCGCGCCGCACATCACGGTCTGCACCAACGGCATCCTCCTGCCGCGGATGCGCGAGGACTTCTACGCCGCGGTCGACGAGATCGAGATCTCCGTCTACCCGGACCGGGAGCTCGACGAGGAGAAGATGGCCCGCGTACGGGCGTACGCCGACGAACACGACGTGCTGCTGAACATCTCCTACTACTCGCACTTCCGCTACTCGTACGCGGAGCACGGCACCGACGACGAGGCGCTGGTCCGGCGGATCTTCGCCACCTGCCAGATCGCGCACGTCTGGCGCTGCCACACGCTGTACGAGGGGCACTTCTTCAAGTGCCCGCAGTCCGTGTTCCTGCCCCAGGTCCTCGAAGGCGCCAAGCCGCTGTGGGAGGACGGCCTGCGGATCACCGACGAGCCGGACTTCCCCGCGCGGCTGCTGGCCTACCTCCAGGGGACCGAGCCGCTGGCCGCCTGCCGCAACTGCATGGGCAGCGTCGGCCGCCGCATGCCGCACCAGCAGCGCACCCGGCGCGACTTCCGCGACCTCCAGAAGCACAGCACCGAGGAACTGACCGACCACCGTTTCCTGACCCTGCTGGAAGAGCGGCCGGACGCCGACGACGGCTGCGCCGTCGAGAGCGCCGACAGCCGGCAGGAACGGCTCCGCGAACGCGCGGCAGCCGGTGTGTCCGCCCCCGCCCCGCACTCCCCCCGCGCCCGGAAGAGGTCCTGATGCGTTGCCTGGTAACCGGCGGTTCCGGCTTCATCGGCCGGCATGTCGCCCGCCGCTGCGAGTCGGCCGGCGATGAAGTGATGGTCCTCGACAACCGGTGGACCCCCGACGACCCCTTCCCCGGCCGGGCGCTGGACATCACGGCCAAGGACGAGCTCGTCGAGCTGTTCACGTCCTGGCGGCCGGACGCCGTGATGCACCTCGCCGGGGTCGCCGACGCCCGCGCCGTGCTGGCCGACCCGGTCACCGCCATGGACGCCAACGTCACCGGGACCGCGGCCGTCCTCGCCGCCTCGGCGGCCGCCGGCGTCTCCCGCGTCGTCATCGCGGGCAGCTGCTGGGTGTACAACGCGATGCGGACCGAGGCCATCGACGAGGACGAGCCGTTCCTGCCGACCGGCGCCGGCCACTTCTACACCACCTCGATGATCACCAAGGAGCTGCTGGCCCGCGACTTCGCCCGGCTGCACGGCCTCCAGTGCACGGTGCTGCGCTACAGCCCGATCTACGGGCCGGGCATGTGGCCCGGCCTGGTCGTCTCGGCGTTCCTGCGGGCGGCGGCCGAGGGCGGCCCGCTCACCGTCTTCGGCGACGGCTCCGAGCGCCGCGCCTTCCTGCACGCCCACGACCTCGCCGACGCCTTCCACCGGGCGACCGCGCCGGTGGCGGCGGGCCAGGTCTACAACCTGGAGGGGCCGGAGATCATCACCACCCTGGAGCTGGCGCGGAAGGTGTCCGACCTGTTCGGCGGCGTGCCCATCGTCCACCGCGAGGAGCCCACCCGGCGCGGCGAACTCGTCTACGCGCAGCGGTTCGTCTCCACCGAGAAGGCCCGGCGCCAGCTGGGCTGGTCCCCGCGCATCGGCATCGACGAGGGGCTGGCGCTCCAGCTCGCCGCGGCCGGCCGCACCGCCCCGGACGCGGAGGCGGCGAGCCGATGACGGACCACAAGGTGGTGCCCGTACGGCCGGACTTCTCCGAGCGGGACATCGAGACCATCCTCGGCTCCATCCGCACCGCCCTGGAAAGCGGGCAGCTCGCGCAGGGCGAGGAAGTGGCCGCGTTCGAGCGGGAGATGGCCGCGTACACCGGGGCCCGGCACGCCGTGGCCCTCGCGTCCGGCACCGCCGCGCTCGTGTGCGGGCTGCGGGCGCTGGCGGAGCGCGGGACGGGCGAGGTGCTGGTGCCCGCCAACTCCTTCTACTCGACGGCCGCGGCCCCGCTGCTCGCCGGGTTGCGCACCCGCCTCGTCGACGTGGAGGCGGAGACGTTCGCGCCCTCCGTCGAGACGCTGGAGCGGGCCGTCACCAAGGACACCGTCGGCGTTCTGGTCGTGCACATGGGCGGTCTCATCACCTCCGCGCTGCAAGAGATCGCCGACTGGTGCGCGGTGCGCGGGCTGTGGCTGTTCGAGGACTGCGCGCACGCGCACGGCAGCCGCCTCGGCGGGCGGCACGCCGGGAACTTCGGGGTGGCCGGCGCGTTCTCCTTCTTCGCCACCAAGGTGATCACCTGTGCCGAGGGCGGCATGCTGACCACCGACGACGACGAGCTGGCGGCGTCGATCGGGTGCTACCGCAACCTCGGCAAGCCCGAGTTGTGGCGCAGCTACCACACCGTGCTCGGCGAGAACGCCCGGATGAGCGAGCTGCACGCCGCCGTCGGGCGGGCCCAGCTGCGCCGCCTGGACGAGTTCCTCGCCGTGCGGCAGCGGCTCGCCGAGCGGTACACCGCGGGCCTGGCCGCGCTGCCCGGCCTCACGCCCGTACTCCCGTCGCACACGCCGGCCAGCTGGTACAAGTACGCGGCGCTGCTGGAGCCCTCCGTGGACCGGGCCGCGCTGAAGGCCGCGCTCAAGGAGGCGGGGGTGCACCTGGGCGGCGAGATCTACGAGATGCCGCTGGACGCCCAGCCGGTCTTCGAGGGGCGGATACCGCGCGACGGGCGGCACCCGGTGTCGGAGGACGTGTGCGCCCGGCACATCTGCCTCCCCCTGCACACCCGCATGGACGAGGACGACGTCGATTTCGTCCTGACGGCCCTGGAGAAAGCCCTCACCTGACCGCCGCGGCCCCGCCCGCCCCGGCAACGCGAAAGGACAGCCGTGCCCGCACTCTCGGAGGAAGAGCTGTATCTGTTCGACACCACGGGGTTCCTCGTGGTCCGGGGCGCGTTCAGCCCCGTGGAGGTGGAGACGTACAAGGCGGAGCTGGGCCGGCTGGCCACCGTGGACCCCGGATTCGCGAACACGGTCCGCTACAAGGACCTGCCGTCGGCGAGCCCCGTCTTCGAGCGGCTCGCCCTCGACGACCGGCTGGTGGGCCCCGTGCGCGACGTCGTCAACCAGCCGCTGCGCATCCTGGAGGGGTACGGGCTGCGGCGGAGCAAGGACAGCGTGCTGTATCTGCACGGCGGCAGCTCCGAACTCCTCGACCTCGGCGGCGGCGCCGTGGGCCGGGACATGTCCATCACGCACACCTACCACGACGGCAAGCTGTACTGCCCGTACGTGAAGACCCTGGTGTACCTGAGCGACATCCAGTCCCAGGAGGACGGCTCGTTCTGCTACGTACAGGGCTCCCACAAGGCCAACTTCCCGCTGCTGCGCTCCCGCGCCGAGCGGGGGGTGCGCGCCTCGATGATCGATACGGGGTTCCCCACCCTGACCGATGTCTTCGTCCGCTCCGGAGACATGCTGCTGCTCAACGAGGCCCTGATGCACGGCACCCGGCGGAAGCTGACGGACGGCGACCGGCTGCTGCTGGCGTTCGGATACGGTCCGACGTTCCTCACCGACTGGCGCGAACTCGACGGGGAGACCGGCGATCTGCGCGGCGCGGGCTACGTCGACCACGACGTCGAAGAGGACTTCGTGCACTGAGTGCCGGTGCCGCCTTCGGCGCGGCGCACCGGATTCCCCGACTGGATTGCAGGGACGCAGACATGACACAGAACGCATTCGCCGCCCCGGTCCGCCCGGACCTGGGCCCGTGGGACGAATACCTGGCCACGGCGGGCCCGCTGCTCGGTTCGATGGGCGAGCAGGTCGGCCGGCTCATCGGCGAGCTCGACGCGGTGCGCCGCGACGGGTCGACCGTCTTCCTCGCGGGCAACGGCGGCAGCGCCTCGGCCGCCTCGCATCTCGCGCAGGACCTCCTCAAGGGCGCGTACACCGGGGACGGGCCGCCGCTGCGGGCCATCGCCCTCACCGACAATCTCTCGATGCTGACGGCCTACGCCAACGACTGCGGCTACGACCGGGTGTTCGTGGAGCCCCTGCGGCTGCTGGCGGAGCCGGGCGACCGGCTGCTGCTGATCAGCTGCTCGGGCACCAGCCCCAATGTGGTGGCCGCCGCCCGGCACGCCAAGGAGGCCGGGGTGCGCGTCATCGCGGTGACGGCGGGGGCCGGCGGCACCCTGCGGGACCTGGCGGATCTGGAGGTGAACGCCCCGACCAAGGACGTGGGGCTGGCCGAGGCGATGCACAGCATGATCTTCCACTACGTCACGCAATCGCTCCGCGACGTCCCCGGCCCCCGCTGAGCAGCCCCCTCACCCCTTACCAGAAAGGCCACGGCATGCGAGCAGCAGTCCTGAACGGCCCCCGTGACATCAGCGTGCGCGAGGTGCCCGACCCCGAGGTCCCCGAGGGTTGGGCGCTGGTGAAGGTCGCGTACAACTCCATCTGCGGCAGCGACGTGTCGCTGTACAACAACGCGTGGCACGGCACCGCGTTCCCGGCGGTGCCCGGCCATGAGTGGAGCGGCACCGTCGTGGAGAGCCGCGGCGGCGGGTTCACGGCAGGCGACCTGGTGGTCGCGGACCTCGCGCTGGGCTGCGGCCGCTGCCGCTGGTGCCGGCGGTCCCAGCTGGTGATGTGCCCGGAGCTGCGGGAGTTCGGCTTCACCGATCCGGGCGCCTGCGCCGAGTACATCGCGGTGCCCGCGGCGAACCTGGTGCGCCTGACGCCCGGCGCCGATCTGCTGACCGCCACCCAGGCGGAGCCGCTGGCCGTGGCGCTGCACGCGCTGCACCGGGTGCGGCTGGAGCCGGGCGAGAGCGTCGCCGTGCTGGGCTGCGGCGGCATCGGCCTCAATGTGCTCCAGGCCGTGCACGCGGTGGGCGCACGGGTCGTCCTGGCCGTGGACCCCATCGCCAAGCGGGCCCGCGCGGCGGGCGCGCTCGGCGCCGAGACCACGCTGAGCGATCCCGCGGACGTCGCCGCGTGGATCGCCGAGGCGGGCCCGGCCGGGCTGCCCGATGTGGTGCTGGAGGCGAGCGGCGAGCCGCCGGCCGTCCAACTGGCCACCGATCTCGTGGTGCCGGGCGGCCGGGTCGGGCTGATCGGCTATCGGATGGGCCGGAGCGTGGAGCTGGAGTCCGCGCGGTGGCCGCTGAAGCTGATGGAGATGATCGGCACGATGGGGCCGGGCCGCTATATGCCGGCGGCGGCGGGGCTGGTGAGCCGGGGCGTGATCCGCACCGACGAGGTCATCACCCATGTCGTGGACCTCTCCGACGCGGACAAGGCGTTCCACCTGGCGGACGAGCCGGGGGAAGAGGTCATCCGGGTCGCGATCCGCGCGGACGCGTAGCGCCGTGTCCGGCGACGCCCGCCCGAGGAAGGGGCCCGCTACGTGGCCGAGTTGAGGAGGGATCCGCTGACGGGCGCGCGCGTCATGGTGCGGGGCAGCCGCCAGGGCCGGCCCCGCGCCCGCGGCGTGGACTGCCCGTTCTGCCCCGGCGGCCTGGAGGCGCCGGAGCCCTACCGGGTGCGGCGGTTCCCCAACCGCTGGCCCGCGCTGGAGGCGGGGCGGTGCGAGGTCCTGCTGTACTCGCCCGACCACGCCGCCTCGTGGGCGACGATGGGCGAGGAACAGGCCGTCCGCGCCGTCGAGTTGTGGGACGAGTGCACCCGCTCGCTGAGCGCGTTGCCGGACGTCGGCTATGTGCTGCTCTTCGAGAACCGGGGCGCGGAGGCGGGCGCGACCGTCGACCATCCGCACGGCCAGGCGTTCGGCCTGGAGCGGGTGCCGCCGACGGCCGCCGCGCAGCTGGCCGGGGGTTCGGGTGCGGGTGACTGCTCCCTGTGCGCCGGCCCGGCGAAGGAGCTGCTGGTCGCGGAGGAGGACGAGTGGTGGGCGTGGGTGCCGCGCGCCCCGATCTACCCCTACACGGTCCGGCTCGCGCCGCGCGGGCATGTGGCCGGGCTGCCGGATTGCGACGCGCGGGACCGGCGGTCGCTGGCCCGACTGCTGTCCGGCGTCATCGGGCGCTTCGAACGCTTCTTCGCCGGCCCGGCCCCGTACTTCCTCTGGGTCCACCAGCACCCGGCGGACGGCGGCGACTGGCCGCGCGCCCACCTGTACGTGGAGATCGTCTCGGTATGGCGGTCCCCGGGCGTCCCGCGCTACATCGCCGCCGGCGAACTGGGCAGCGGCATCTTCTTCACGCCGCTGGAGCCCGAGGTGGCCGCCGAACGGCTGCGGGAGGCGTGAGCCGGTGGCCCCACACGGCGGAAGCCGACCGGTGACGCCGCTTCCGGGCGGCTTGCGCCCGGAAGCGGCCGGTTCACCCGGCCAGCTCCTTGAGCTGCTCGACGAGGATCGCGATCGGGTCGCGCGGCATCTGGCGGCGGACCGCCGCCGCGGCGCGCGCGCCGATGGCGGGCCATTCGGAGCGGCGCTGCCAGGCGCGCTCCAGCGCCTCGTCGAGGCAGGCGGCCACGGGGCCGGCGGCGACGAAGCCGGTGTCGCCGTCGGTGAGGAGTTCGGCGTTGCCCGCGACGTCGCTGACGATGACCGGGCGGCCGCAGAGCATCGCCTCGATGATCACGGTCGGCAGGCCCTCGGCGCGCGAGCACAGGACGAGCCCGTGGTGGCTGCGCCAGACCTCCTCGATGTCCTTGGTGTATCCGGCGAACTCCACGCTGTCGAGGTCGAGCCGCAAGGCCAGGGCGCGCAGCACGCCCTCGTACTCGCCGGAGCCGAAGACGGAGACGGTCAGCGGCCGTTCGCGCCACTTGGGCTGCGCCAGGACGTCGAAGAGGACGTCGTGGCCCTTGCTGTTGGGGTCGAGGCGGGCCAGGCAGGCGAGGCGCACCGGGGTGTCCCGCGCCGGCCACGGCGGCGCGGCGTCGTAGTCGACCTTGAAGTGGCAGCGGACCACGCGGCCGTTGGGTATCCGGGCCCCGACCTGGCGCTCCGTCAGGTCCCGGTTGCTCTCGGAGACGAAGAACGAGGCGAGGGCGGAGTTGTAGGCGCTCGCCAGGCGCTCCGCGACATCGTCCGTCAGCCACTCGTACGCGGACGCGGAGTTGGAGTAGGCGACGTAGGGATAGCCGCGCCGGCGGCACTCCTCCAGCCAGCCCAGCCCCTCGTAGTTGTCGCCCTGGGAGACGACGACGAAGTCGGGTCGCACGGCCTCCAGGGTGCTCAGCCGCCGTTCGGAGTAGGGCAGTTCGTAGCAGGGGCGCAGATCGTACGGCGGGTGGTCCCACCTGCGGTGCACCACGCAGCCGGCCTTCTCCAGGTCGGCGAGTTCGCCGGGGGTCTCGTCCCAGCCCTTGACGCTCGCGTGGATCTCGGCGCCGTCGCGCAGCCAGTGGGCGGCGGCCAGCGACCAGTTGGTCTCGCTGGGGCCCCAGGGCGCCGACTCGTTGGCCGATACGAAGAGGATCCGGGGCCGTGTCCGCTGGGTCTCGCTCATGTGCGTACCACCTCCGAAATGTGCGGCACGCATGCCGCAGCAATTTCCGCGCGCCCCGTCGAATTACGTCGGGCGGCAGCGGGATACGACAGGACGATATCAGCGGGGACAATCTTGGGGAAGTGCGCTTGGGGAAAATGTAGGAGCCCGTGAGATAACCGGCGGCATTTCCCCTTCGCCGCCTAGGGCTATTCATTGGAGAACACCGGCCGACGACGTACGGCCGGCATTTTGCTTGCGGAATTCCGTATGGCACGGCGACTGCGCATGGAAAGGCGATGGACGATGAGGCTATTGGTGACCGGCGGCGCGGGCTATATCGGCAGCGTGGTGGCGCGGCGGCTGCTGGACGAGGGGCACCGGGTGGTGGTGGTCGACGACCTGTCCAGCGGCTTCGCCGACGCCGTGCCGCGCGGCGCCGAGTTCGTGCGCGGCACGATGGCCGAGGCGGCCCGCGTCCTGGCCGGGCCGCACCGCTTCGACGGGGTGGTGCACCTGGCGGCGCGGTCGCTGATCGACGATTCGGTGCGCCGCCCGGAGCGGTACTGGCGGGGCAACACCGTCGAGACGCTGCGGCTACTGGACGCGATGCTGGCGGCGGGCGTCGGGCGGCTCGTCTTCTCCTCCACCGCCGCGACGTACGGGCAGCCGGCCGAGGTGCCGATCACGGAGAGCGCGCCGACGGCGCCGACGAATCCGTACGGGGCGTCGAAGCTGGCCGTGGACAAGGCGCTGGGCGACTACACGCGCGCCCACCCGCTGGGCGCGGTCAGCCTGCGGTACTTCAACGTCGCGGGCTCGGTGGGCGACTGCGGCGAGCGGCACGAGCCGGAGACGCACGTCATCCCCATCGCGCTGGACGTGGCGCTGGGCAGGCGGCCGGAGTTCTCGGTGTACGGCGACGACTACCCGACGAGGGACGGCACCTGCGTGCGGGACTTCATCCATGTGGGAGACATCGCCGAGGCGCACCTGGCGGCGCTGCGCGCCGTGGCCCCCGGCGAGCACCGGAT
Organism: Streptomyces sp. NPDC050617; assembly: GCF_040654795.1. Lineage (NCBI taxonomy): Bacteria > Bacillati > Actinomycetota > Actinomycetes > Kitasatosporales > Streptomycetaceae > Streptomyces > Streptomyces sp. NPDC050617. The sequence continues at coordinate 23,060 of NZ_JBFAIS010000014.1, forward strand.
CTACAACCTCGGGAACGGCCAGGGCTTCTCGGTCCTGGAGGTGCTGGACGCGGTGGCGAGCGTCACCGGCCGCCCCGTGCCGTCCCGGCCGACGGGCCGGCGGCCGGGCGACCCGCCGACCCTGGTGGCGGCCGGCGAGCTGATCCGGCGCGAGCTCGGCTGGAAGCCCGGCCGGCCCGGTCTGGAGGAGATGATCGAGGACGCCTACCGCTTCCACCGGGCCCGGCGCGGGTGAGGGCGACGGGTGCGGTACGCGCGCGGGCCGGGCGTCCGGCGCCCGGCCCGGGGTGCGGCTCGGGGCCTCAGCCCACGCCCCACAGCCGCTGCGCCAGTTCGTCGATGTCGTCGATGCCGGTCAGGTCCAGGGGGGTCTCCTCCAGCACCTCGAAATCGTGCAGGAAGGTGAACTGGAGCATTTCCCTGGGGAAGGTGTCACTCACGTCCCAGTCGGCTCCTTCGAGGAGCGCGGCGAGCAGTTCGCGGTCGGCCCGGAAGGCGTTGAGATGCAATTGGACCAGGCTGTACCGGGGGTCGCCGGCGTATACGTCGGTGAAGTCGATCAGGCCGCTGATCCCGCCCAGGCCCGGATCGACGAAGACGTTGGTGCCGTGCAGGTCGCCGTGGACGAACCGCGGCTCGCGGCCGGCTAGCAGCTCGTCGACGTCGGGCAGGAAGGCGGGCACGTCATCGAGGAGCCTGGGCGAGAGATATCCCCACTCGCGGTGGTCGGCGACGGTGGCCTCACGGCGCTCCTTGAGCAGGTCGGGGAAGGTCGGCGAGCCGGGCCGCAGCACGGCGGTGCCGTTGAGGGGCACGTCGTGCAGCCGGCGCAGCATCTTGCCGAACTCCCTGGCGAGGGTCAGCAGCGCGGCCCGGTCGGCGGCGCTCCCGGCGCCGGCGGCGTCGGCGGCCTCCCGCCAGGTGCGCCCCGACGCCCGCTCTATGACGAGGAACGGCCACGGCCACCCCGTCCCGCCGGGGCGCAGTTCGCCGCGGCCGAGCAGCTTCGGCACGGGCAGGTCGGCGCCGGCCAGCACCTCGTACGCCTCCAGCTCCGACGCGTGAGACTCCGGACCGCACCAGTGCTCCCCGTACAGCTTCACCGCCAGGCCGGTGTCGCTGATCAGCACCGGGTTCGTGCTCTCGCCGGGGACGAGCAGCTCGCCGGGCGCGGGCAGGCCGAGCTCGTCGAGCGCGCGGCGGACCCAGGGCTCCCAGAACGCCGCGTCGTTTCGGAGTTCGGCATAGCTGTCGTCGGAATTGATTCGGCTCAGGTCGGCGAGGTGATTATTCTGCACGAAAGACCCTCGATTCGTTTGCACACGCCCGTCGGAATTCCCGTCAGGCTAGCACGGCACACATCTGGGACAACGATGAAGTTTGGCCACCGCTCGATGATGGTGAGGAGCAGGAATTGACCGTGAACGACGCAGCGCCCAGGAGGTCACGTTCCTCGTTTACGGCTCTTTGGCGGCTCGGTCCGTATTTACGGCCGGTCGGCGTGCCGGTGGCCGGGGCAGCCGCGGCCACGCTGGCCGCGCTGCTGTGCGGCCTCACCATTCCCTTGGTCACGCAGCGCATCATCGACGGCCCGCTGAGCAACGGCCGGACCGGGCAGGCGGTTTGGCTGATTCTTCTCGTCGCGGCGCTCGGCGCGGCGGAGGCCGTCTGCTTCTACGGGCGCCGCAAGCTCATCGCGCGGCCCACCGCGCTGGTCGAGTCGCGCATGCGGGCCGACCTCTTCCGGCATCTGCTGCGGCTGCCGATCGGCTTCCACGAGCACTGGCAGTCCGGCCAGTTGCTGTCCCGCGCCGTGAACGACCTGGTCACGCTGCGGAAGTTCCTGGCGTTCGCCGCCGTCTTCCTGGTGGTCAACACGCTGACCCTGCTGGTCGGGCTCGCCCTGCTGTTCTCCATCGAGCCGTCGCTGGCCCTGGTGGGGCTGTGCAGCTTCGCTCCCCTGCTGCTGGTCTCCTTCTTCTTCGAGACCCGCTACAAGGCCGCGGCCCGCGAAGTCCAGGACCAGACGGGACATTTCACGACGATCGTCGAGGAGACGATGCTCGGCATCCGGGTGCTGCGCTCCTTCGGGCAGGGCCGGACGCGCGCCCGCGTCTTCCGCGACCGGGCCCGGCTGCTGCGCCACAGCGAGATGCGGATCGTACGGATCATGGCCGCGCTCTCCACGGCGCTGCTGATCCTCCCCGAGCTCGGCATCGCCGGCCAACTCGCCCTGGGCGGCACGGGCATCGCCCACGGCACCCTGACGCTGGGCGACCTCGTCGCGGCCGTCACCGTCAGCACGTATCTGCGCTGGCCCACCGAGTGCATCGGCTGGGCGCTCGCCGAGACCAGCACGGCCGCCGCGGCCTGCGACCGGTACTGGGAGATCCGCGACACCGAGCCGGACATCACCGACCCGCCAAAGCCCCGGCCCGCCGCCCGGCCGGTGCGCGGCGCGCTGCGCTTCGAGAACGTGCACTTCCGGCAGGCCGGCGCGGACCGGCCCGTACTGCGCGGCGTCGATCTGGAGATCCGGCCCGGCGAGACGCTGGCGCTGGTCGGCGCGACCGGCTCCGGCAAGACCACGCTGGCGGGGCTGGTCCCGCGGATGGCCGACGTGAGCGCCGGCCGGATCACCGTCGACGGCGTCGACATCCGCGAGCTGGCCCTCACCGAACTGCGCACCATCGTCGGCTGCGCCTTCGAGGACCCGATGCTCTCCTCCCTCAGCATCCGCGACAACGTGGCGCTCGGCTCCCCGGACGCCACGGACGACGAGATCCGCGCCGCGCTGCGCACCGCGAGCGCCGAGGAGTTCGTCGACGACCTCGGCCCGGACGGGCTGGGCACCCGCATCGGCGAGCAGGGGCTCTCGCTCTCCGGCGGGCAGCGGCAGCGCCTCGCGCTCGCCAGGGCCATCGTGGGCCGACCCGCCCTGCTGGTCCTCGACGACCCGCTGTCCGCCCTGGACCTGCACACGGAGGCCGAGGTCGAGCGGGCGCTGCGCCGGGTGCTGCGGAACTCGACGGCGCTGGTCGTCGCGCACCGGCCCAACACCGCGCGGATGGCGGACCGCGTCGCCGTCCTCGCCGACGGCCGCATCGCGGCGCTGGGCACCCACAGCGAACTCCTGGACTCCAGCGCCCACTACCGCTCCCTGATGTCGGTCACCCCGCTGCGGACGCCCGGCACCCCCGACAGCGAGGTGATCAGCCGATGAGCGGCGGCGAGCAGACGGCGGAGGTCCTGGAGCCCGTACCCGCCAAGATCCCCGAGGCGACGGCGGGTTCGGAGAGCACGGAGGCCGCCGAGGACGCGGCCGTACTCGACCGGGCCACCCACCGGCGGGTGCGCAAGCGCTCCCGCGTGCTCCTGTATTCGCTGCTGCGGCCCTGGCTGTGGCAGGTGGTCGTCGCGATGGCCGCGCTGATCCTGGAGAACGCGGCCCAGCTGGTCGGTCCGCTGCTCATCGCGCAGGCGATCGACCACGGCATCCCGGAGGCGGTCGCCGGGGACTTCGCCACGCTGATGTGGTGCGTGGCGGGCTTCACCGGCTGCGGGGTGCTGGCGGCCGGGGCCCGGTTCGGGTTCTTCCGGCTGTCCGGCAGCATCGGCCAGTCGCTCCTGCTCGACCTGCGCACCCGCATCTTCCAGCACGCGCGCAGGCTGCCGGTCGCCTTCCACGAGTCGTATACCTCGGGGAAGGTCATCTCCCGGCTGACGTCCGACATCGACGCGGTGCGCGACCTCGTCGAGGGGAGCCTGGACGGGCTGCTGACCTCGCTGCTGACGGTGGCGGGCATCACGGTGCTGCTGCTCTGGCTGGACCTGCCGCTCGCCCTGATCGTGCTCGTCTCGATCGTGCCGCTGGTGATGATGACGCGCTGGTTCCGGGAGCGGTCCCAGCGCGCGTACCGCCGGGCCCGCAACACCGTCGCGGACATCATCACGCAGTTCGGCGAGACGATGAACGCGGTGCGGGCGGTGCAGGCGTTCCGCGCGGAGCGCCGCAAGCACACCGCGATGAACGATCTCAACGAGGTGTTCCGGGACGCCCACACCGAGGCGCTCAGCGTGGTGGCGCGCTACACGGCCGGGGTGCGGCTGGCGGGCAACATCGCGCTCGCCCTGGTGCTGGCGCTCGGCTGCTGGCGGGTGAACGAGGGGGCGCTGCCGCTGGGCATCCTCACGGCGTTCGTGCTGTATCTGCGCCGGTTCTACGACCCGCTGGACGAGTTGGCGACGTTCACCAACCTGTATGCGGCGGCCAGCGCGGCGCTGGAGAAGATCTCCGGCTTCCTCGCCACGCCGTCCTCGGTGCCCGAGCCGGAGGTCCCGGTGCGGCTCGCGCCCGACCGCCCCGGCCGCGGGCAGCTGGTCTTCCGCGCGGTGGACTTCCGCTACGCGCCGGGCGGGCCGCTGGTGCTGCACCGCCTTGACCTGACCATCCCGGCCGGGCAGACGGTCGCCGTGGTGGGCGCGACGGGCGCGGGCAAGTCCACCATCGGCAAGCTCGCGGCCCGCTTCTACGATCCGTCGAACGGTCAGGTGCTGCTGGACGGCGTCGATCTGCGGGAGGTCGCCGACGCGGAGCTGCGGCGCGAGCTGACGCTGGTGACGCAGGAGAACTTCCTGTTCACCGGCTCGATCGCGGAGAACATCGCGCTGGCGCGGCCCGGCGCGAGCCGTGCGGAGATCCGGGCGGCGGCGGAGGCGATCGGCGCCGACGCGTTCATCTCGGGGCTGCCCGACGGGTACGACACGGAGGTCCGCAAGCGGGGCAACCGGCTCTCGGCGGGCCAGCGGCAGATGGTGGCGCTCACCCGCGCGTTCCTCGCCGACCCGACCGTGCTGCTGCTGGACGAGGCGACGTCGAGCCTGGACATCCCGACCGAGCTGACGGTGCAGCGGGCGCTCGGCGCGCTGCTCGCCGACCGCACCGCGGTGATCATCGCGCACCGGCTGTCCACGGTCCTGGCCGCGGACCGGGTGCTGGTCCTGGAGCGGGGCCGCGTCGTGGAGGACGGCGCCCCCCGCGAACTGGCCGTCGCGGGCGGGCCGTTCGGCCTTCTCTACGCCCGGTGGTCGGCGTCGCTGGGCGAGGACGCGGACCGGCCGGGACCGGCCCCCGGCCCCGCTCCCGGCCTGCGGTAGACGTAGTCCGGCACGGGCCCGGCCGCGCCGCCGGGCCCGTTGTCGACGAGGTCGCGTACGAGGTGGTGGTCGGGGGACAGCGCGCAGGCCGGGTCCGTCCGGGCGGCGTCCCCGGTCAGCGCGTACGCCTGGCAGCGGCAGCCGCCGAAGTCCTCGGTGCGCCGGGCGCAGGTGCGGCACGGGTCCCGCATCCAGTCCGTGCCGCGGTAGGCGTTGAACGCCGTGGAGCGGTCCCAGATCCACTCCAGCGAGTGGTCGCGGAGGCTGGGGGCGTCGAGGCCGGGCAGCGTGGCGGCGACCGGGCAGGGCAGCACGGTGCCGTCGGGCGCGATGGTGAGGGAGCGCGCGCCCCAGCCGCCCATGCACGGTTTCGGCTCGCCGCCGAAGTAGTCGGGCACGACCCACACCAGCTCCGGGCCGCCCGTCCGGCGGCGCCGCTCGACGGTCTCCCGCGCCCGGTCGAGCTGGTCGCGGGTGGGCAGCAGCGCCGCCCGGTTCTCCAGCGCCCAGCCGTAGAACTGGGTGTTGGCCAGTTCGATCCGGTCCGCGCCCCAGGCCGCGGCCAGGTCGATGAGGGCGTCGACGGCGTCGAGGTTGGCGCGGTGCAGCACCACGTTGAGGCCGAGGGGCAGCCCCGCGGCCCGTACGAGGGCGGCGGCCCGCTCCTTGTCGGCGAAGGACGTGCGGCCGCCGATCCGGTCGTTGGCCGCCGCGTCGGCGTGCTGTACGGACAGTTGCACGCTGCGCAGCCCGGCGGTCTTCAGGGCGGCGAGGCGGGCGGCGGTGAGGCCGACGCCGCTGGTGACGAGTTGGGTGTAGACGCCGGCGGCCTCGGCGGCGTCGACGATCGCCTCCAGGTCGGCGCGGAGCAGCGGCTCGCCGCCGGAGAGGTGGGTCTGCGCGACCCCGAGCGCCCCGGCCTGGCGCATCGCGTCGCGCCACTCGTCGGTGGTCAACTCGGCTGATCTGCGGGTGAGTTCCAGTGGGTTGGAGCAGTACGGGCAGTGCAGCGGGCAGCCGTGGGTCAGCTCGGCGAGCAGCGCCCAGGGGCGCGGGACGGGGGTCATCGCAGCCAGCCCTCCCCGCGCACCCGGTCGAGGAAGCGCGGGGCCTCGGCGGCCACGGGCGCGCCGGGGTAGCGGGCCGTCAGCTCCTCGACGATCGCGGGCACTTCGCGGTCGCCGTCGCACAGCCGCAGGATCTCCGCGGCCGTGCCGCTGAGCACCACCACCCGTTCGGGCAGGAGCAGGAGTTCCGCGTCGCGCACCGCGTCGTGCCGCAGCACGGCCGCGGGGACGAGGGCGGGCCGCCAGTCGTTCACGCGGGGCTCTCCTCGTCGCCGTCCGCGTGGTCCACCGCGTCGAGCAGGGACCACAGCACGTCGCATTTGAAGGCGAGCGCGGCCACCGCCCGGTCCTGCTGTTCGTCCGTACGGGCCCACTCCAGGACGAGGTGCAGCGCCTCCTTGCTGTCGCGGCTGCCCTGTCCGACGCGGGTGCGGAAGTACGCGAGTCCGTCGGCCTCGATCCAGGGGTAGTGCCGTTCGAAGGCGTCGATGCGGGTGCGCATGATGTCCGGCGCGGACAGTTCGGTGAGCGAGGCGGCGACGGCCTCCAGCGGGGAGCGCAGCCGGCAGAAGTTGACGTATCCGTCCACGGCGAGCCGCACGCCCGGCAACACCCCGTCCGTGTCCAGCAGTTGGCCGCGTTTCAGGCCGGCGGCCTCGCCGAGCCGCAGCCAGCGTTCGATGCCGCCCTCGCCGTCGGCGCCGCCGTCGTGGTCCTGGATGCGCCGCACCCACATGCGGCGCAGCTCGGGGCTGTCGAACTTGGCGGTGATCAGGGCGTCCTTGACGGGGATGCAGCGCTGGTAGTGGAAGCGGTTGCGGATCCAGCGGCGCAGCTCGGCCGGGGTCAGTTCGCCGTCGTGCATGCGGCGGTTGAACGGGTGGCGGTCGTGGTAGCGCCGCCCCACGACGTCCCGCAGCCGCTCTTCCAGGGTGCTCACAGTTCGATCACCATTCCGTCGGCGGCCACCTCGATGCCCCACTCCGCCAGGAGTTTGTGCTCCTCGGCGGCCGGGTCACCCAGGGGGTTGGTGTTGTTCAGGTGCGTGTAGAGGCAGCGGGCGTCGAGCGTGCGCAGGAGGCGGGCCGTGCCGTTCGGGCCGTCGATCGGGAGGTGCCCCATGGCGGTCGAGGTCCGCTCGGTGAACCCGGCGCGCCGGGGCTCCTCGTCGTCCCAGAACGTGCCGTCCACGATCACGCAGTCCGCCTCGGCGGCGGCCCGCTGGAGGGCGTCGGGCCAGGCGGCGAGCGCCGGGGCGTACACGAGCGTGCCGCCCGTCGCGCGGTCGGTCAGCCGCAGCGCCACGACCCAGTCCTCGGCGGGCGCGTCGGCGGCGGCGTACCGCGGCCGCTTGGCGGACACCGGGACGGCGCTGATCTCCAACGGGCCGCCCGCGACCAGGGGTTGCGGCTCCCGCGTCGGCAGCGGACGCCAGGTGATCCCGGTGTACGGGCCGAGGATGTCGCCCAGCCGCAGCCGGTCCAGCAGCGCGTCCCGCACGGGCCCGGTGGCCAGTACGTCCAGGGCGCGGGCCTCGCGCAGCCGGGCGATGCCGAGGGTGTGGTCCAGCTCGGCGTCGGTGAGCACGATGCCCGCGACGGGGGTGTCGCGGGGACCTGGTCCGGGGTGGAGTTCGGGGTGTGATGCGATCTGGTCGCCGATGTCGGGGGTGGCGCCCACGAGGTACCAGCGGGCGTCGTCGGCCCGTACGGCGAGGGAGGCGTGGCGGCGGGCGCGCTGCGGATGGCGGCGTGCCCCGGAGCATCCGGGGCACGCGCAGTTCCACTGGGGCAGCCCGCCGCCCGCCGCGGTGCCGAGCACGCGCAGCAGCATGGCGGGCGCGCTCAGCGGGCGGACAGGGAGTAGGCGGTCACTTCGAGCCCGGTCTCGATGATCTCGTAGTCCGGGGTGGTCCAGACGGTGTGTCCGGCGCTCACCGCGTCGTCGGCGCGGGTGACGGGGACGGCCTGGTCCTGGGTGTCGTTCTGGGACATGGGCTGTGCCTGCCTTTCGATGGGGGGATGTGCACGGTCGGTCGTGGAGGTCGGGGTTCCGGGGCCGCGGGTAGGTCAGGGGTTGCGTGCCTCCTTCCTCTGTCCCTCTTCCGGGCTTCCGGCCTTCCGGTGTCCGGCGGCGGGCGTGGCGTAGGCGGCGCCCAGCCATGCCTCGTCGACGCGCAGGCGCTGGTAGCGGGTCGTGTCGGAGGCCGCGGCGTGGGTGCTGAGGACCTCCAGCCGGAGGTGGCGCGCGGTGGTCGCGGGGAGGTCGATGAAGGCGACCGCACGGCGGCTGGGCAGGGCGCCGGTCTTGATCGGGCTCCCCCAGTTCCTGCCGTCCTCGCTCGCGTACACGCGGTAGTCCTTGATCCGCGCGGACTGCTCGGTGGCGGATCGCGCGTAACTCACGGAGTCCTCGCGCTGGTTGAGGGCGAGATAGCGGACGGTCCGGTCCGCGCCGAGGTCGAAGTCGAGGGAGACGGGCAGGTTCTTGGCGCTGTCCCAGTAGGTGCGGTAGTCGCCGTCGGCCGCCGCCGCGGGCGCGTGGCCGCTCGCGGCGGCACTGGCGCTCATCCGGTACGAGGCGGGCGGCAGGATGCCCGTGCGGCCGGCGGTCCGCACCTGGAAGACGGTGTCGTACGGGTCCCAGCCGCTGGTGCGGGTGAGGGTGAGGGCGCCGCCGGACTGGGTGAAGGGGACGGGCTCGCCGGTGCGCAGGTCGCTCACGGCTGCCACCCGGTAGCCGTTGTCGCGGACGCGCAGGGCGTCGCCCTTCGGGGGCGTGAGGACGTGCACGTAGTGCCGGTCGGGGTCGGCCTTGCTGACGGTCGTGACGCCGTACGCGCCGTCGTTCCACTGCCCCGGCTGGAGGCCGCCGTGCAGATAGCCGCCGCCCTCGGTGCCGTGCAGGGACGGCCAGATCGCGTCGAGATAGCCGTCGGCGAAGTCGTTGAACGCCTCCTGCTTCGCCGGGAAGCGCCCGTTGACCTGCGCCGTTTCCGCCATGAGCGCCTTGATGGAGGAGCCGGCGTTGGTGACGAGGCGGCCGAGGGTGAGCGCCCGGTCGACGGCGGGGTCGGAGCCGTCGTACCACCAGGCCCCCTTGGAGGGGAGCTTGAAGTCGGCCTCGATGAGCCGGGGGGCCGCGGTGTAGACGGCCTGCGGGTAGTCGTACGCCGGGGACATGCCGGTCTTCTGCTCATTGCTGATCATGTCCATGATCGGCGTGTCCTCGTTGTTGTTGCTGAGCGTGTAGTCCGGGCGCTCCTCGCGGATGCGTTCATAGAGGCCGTGGTCGAGCCAGTAGTCGTTGTCGTTGTCGATCCAGAACCCGCCGAGCCGCGGGTAGCGGTCCATGACGTCGAGGAAGTTGTCGTACGAGTACTCGCCGAAGCCGACCCGTTCCGTGAGGTCGATGTCGCGGCCCTTGTAGCGGGAGTACGCGGCCGAGTCGAGCCACTCGTGGCCGCCCTGGTCGTGCCACTGGGGGTCGTCGGTCATATAGAGGATGACCTTGAGGCCCTTCGCCTCAGCCGCCGTGATCAGCTCGCCGAGGAAGTCCCGCTTCGTGCTGCACGAGCCGGGGATCTTCGACGGCCAGGCACGGGCGTAGCCGAGCCGGCTGTGGAAGGTGGCGAGGACGAGGTACCGCGCGTGCAGCTTCCGGGCCTCGCGCACCCAGTACTCCGGGGTCCAGCCGCCCTTGGTGACGTCGGACTCCCACCGCGCGCAGTCGGTGTGCTGCGGGTATGTGCGCTCGCCCCAGTGCAGGAAGAGTCCGGAGACCGAGCCGCGCAGGAACTCCTGGCGCGGGTGCTCCACTTCGGCGCGCGCCGCGCCGGGCAGGGCGAGCAGCCCCAGCAGCAGGGCGAGGGCCGCGGCGACCCTGGTGAACACTCTTCTGCTCATGCCGCCCCTCCCGGACCGCCGTGCGCCGCCGCTGCCGCCGCCGGGTGCCGTAGCTGCTCGTACATGATCAGGAAGGCTCCGAGGCCGTGGAAGTCGTTGGTCGCGCGGGGGCGTCCGACGTAGAAGGCGTAGTCGCCGACATTGGTGCCCACCGAGATGCCGGACAGTTCCGTCCGCCCGTCGCCGCCGAGCGAGATCCGCTCCAGCACCCCGCGGAGGCCGCGCTCCGCGACGTCCGCGTAGTGCGCGTCGAGGTAGCCCTGGCGGGCGCCGCGCGCGAGGGCGAAGGTGAACATGCTCGAACAGGAGGTCTCGGTCCAGTTGCCGGCCCGGTCGCCCTTGTCGACGACCTGGAACCAGCGGCCGGTGGCGGGGTCCTGGTACTTCTCCAGCCCGGCGGCGAGCCGCCGCAGGATGGTCAGGAGCCGCGAGCGCCGGGGGTGGTCCGCGGGTACGGCGTCGAGGACGTCGACGGCCGCCATGGAGTACCAGCCGACGGCGCGGCACCAGCTCTCGGGCGAGCGCCCGGTGTCGTCGTCCGCCCAGCCCGCCGCCCCCGACTCGTCGTAGGCGTGCTTGAGCAGCCCGTCGGACCCCTGTAAGTGGCCGCCGTAGACCGTCAGTTGACGGGTCGTCTCGTCGTAGGCGTAACTCTTGTCGCCGAACTCGCGCGCGTACTCGACGAGGAAGGGGTTCACCATGTACACCCCGTCGCCCCAGAGTTGATGCGCCCGACTGCTGGATGTCGCGTGCCAGAACCCTCCGTCGCCGGTGCGCGGGTAGGTGTCGAGCCGCTCGCGGATCTTCCGCGCGGCGATCCGGTAGCGGTCCTGGCCCGTCTCGTGGTGCAGGACGACCAGCAGCCGCCCGGCCTGCATGCTGTCCAGGCTGTTGAACGCCTGGCCGATCTTTCCGTCGCCGTCGACGAACCGGTCCACGTACCGCTTGATGTACGAGAGGAGGCGCGGCTCGTGCGTGCGCCGGTAGACGAGGTACTGGCCGTAGAGGTAGAGCCCGACGGGGTACGACCAGCCGCCGATGGTGTCCGGGGTATAGCGCGCGATGGTCGAGTCCACGACGGCCGAGGACCAGTCGGCGGGGGCGCGCGGGGTCGCCGCTTCGGCTGCCGGGGCGGGGCGCGCCGGGTGGGCGAGGGCGTCGGCGCCGGCGGTCGGCGCGGCGAGCGCGGCCAGGGCCAGCGCGGCGGCGATCAGGGCGCCGCGCAGTCTGCTGCTCATCGGGGCCTGCTGCTCATCGGACCTGCCTTCCGGGTCGGGGGCGGTCCGCGGCGCGGGGTCCGTGCGTCCGCGCCGCGGGCACAGTGCGTCGAGCCCGCCGCGCGAGGCGTTCTCCCCCGAACCGCCTCCGGGCCGACGGGTGGTGGGCGACGGCCGCCGTCCGTCGCGTTCCCTTCCGATGCAGAATCGCGAGTCGACAGGACACGGTCAAGAGGGCCGGGCACATTGGTCCGATCTATCGCGGGGCGGCAGCGGAAGGGTGCGGGTCGGCGGGGAGCAGAGAACAGCAGGCTGCCGGTGTTCGCGAACGGGCCGGAAAGATACCTCCTACCTTCCGTCCATCTTCCGTCCCCTTTTCCGTTCTCTTGACCCGAGCACGACAAGGCTGTACGTTCCGGCCGAACCGCCGAACCAGAAGGAAACCTTCCCATCACTCGACCTCCACTGGTGTCCGGCCTCCCCCGGCCCCGGCCCCGCAGCCGCACCAGCGCGCAACCTCCCGTACCGGCAACGGCGGCCGTGCCGATCCCGAGGCTCCGGCCGCGCTTCCCCATCGGAGACCCTCCATGCGCACACGTACCGGAGCCCCCCGCCACGCCCTGACGGCCTCCGCCGCCGCGACGGCGCTGGCCGCCGGTCTGCTCCTGGCGACCGCCGACCCCGGCGGCGCGGCCGAGTCCCGCACAACGGCCGCGCCCCGTACAGCGGTCGCGTCCCTCACCACGGCCGAGCCCTCCGCGGCGACCCGGCCCCGTGCCGCCGACTCCACCCCCGGCGGCGTCAAGACCGTCTCGTCCGACTGGACGGTCCCCTGGGGCCTGAGCTGGCTGCCCGACGGCTCGGCCCTGATCACCGAGCGCGACTCCTTCAAGGTCTTCACGCTCTCGCGGTCGGGCGCGAAGAAGCAGGTCGGCACGGTCCCCGAGGCCGTGACCACGGACGGCGAGGGCGGCCTCCTCGGGGCGGCGGTCTCGCCGAACTGGAAGAGCGACCACCACGTCTTCTTCATGCACACCGCGGCGGAGGGCAACCGCGTCGCCCGCATGACGTTCGACGGCTCCAAGCTCAGCGACTACAAGGTGCTCGTCAAAGGCATCAAGAAGAACAGATTCCACAACGGCGGGCGGCTGAAGTTCGGCCCGGACGGATATCTCTACGCGACGGCGGGCGACGCCCGGGCATCCGACCTCGCGCAGGACAAGTCCTCGCTCAACGGCAAGATCCTGCGCATGACGGCCGACGGCAAGCCCGCCCCCGGCAACCCGTTCGGCACCCTCGTCTACTCCTACGGCCACCGCAATCCGCAGGGCCTCACCTGGGACCCGCAAGGGCGGCTCTGGGAAGCGGAGTTGGGCGACGCCAAATTCGACGAACTCAACCTCATCGAGCCCGGCAAGAACTACGGCTGGCCCACGTGCGAGGGACAGTGCTCCACTTCGGGGATGACCAACCCCAAGCGCCAGTGGAAGGTCGGCGAGGCGTCCCCGAGCGGCGTCACCTACGCCGACGGCGCGCTGTACATGGCGGCCCTCAAGGGCCAGCGCCTGTGGCGCATCCCGGTCGACGGCACGGACGCGGGCACCCCGAAGGCGTACTACACCAAGAGCTACGGCCGACTGCGCACCGTCGAGACGGTGCCCGGCGAGAACACCCTGTGGCTCTCCACCACCAACGCCGACCTCGCCGGCCGCCAGCCGGCCGGTTCCGACAAGGTGTTCCAGATCGAGCTGAAGTGACCGGGCGGAGGCGCTAGGCCCTGTCGTCAAAATCCCGCCTGCTCCGCGACGCCTGGCACGCACTCTCGCCGCGTTGTCGGGTTCATCCCGGTACGCCCAGTACAGGGATGACCCTCCGCCTTGCGAGAGCACGCACCAGCCGCCGCGGAGCCCGCCCTCCGGGCGAACGACGGGATTTTGACGACAGGGCCTAGGCAAACGGCCGGAAGCCGGTCGCTCCCCCGGCGTGGAACGCGAGGGAGCGACCGGCCGCATCACCGCCAGGACCACTCACCGACATTCTTGACCGCCCGTTCTGAAAACCCCTAGAGTTCCCGACGTGGCCAGGACCAAGGAATTCGATCCGGACGCCGCGCTGCAGTCAGCCGTGGAGCTGTTCTGGCTGCGCGGCTATGAGGCGACGTCGATGGCGGACCTCGTGGAGCACCTCGGCATCGCGCGGGCGAGCATCTACGCCACCTTCGGCGGCAAGCGCGAGCTGTACCTGAAGGCGCTCGAACGGTACGGGGAGCAGCAGACGCCGCCGCTGGTCGAGGAGTTGTCCCAGCCGGGGCCGGCCCTGCCCGCCGTGCGGGCGCTGGTGCGGCGCTTCGCGGACGAGTCCGCCCGCGACGAGCTGCGGCGCGGCTGCTTCGTCGCCAATACGGCTGTGGAGCTGGCCCCGCACGACACGGCCGCGGCCCGCCGGGTCGAGGCCAACTGGAACAGCATCGAGACCGCGCTCACCTCGGCGCTCCTGCGCGCCAGGGCCCAAGGGGAGCTGGCCGCCGACCGGGACCCGGCGGCGCTCGCCCGGATGCTGCTCGTACTGCTCCAGGGCATGCGGGTGGTCGGCAAGTCGGGGGGCGAGCCCGCCCGGCTGCGGGACGCGGCGCGGCAGGCCCTGACCCTGCTGGACTGACGGCACGCCCGGCGGCCGCCTTCGTTTTCCTACGCCCTTATTCAAGACCGTTCATTCTCGTATTTCGTCGTACCCATGACCCCGCACACCTCTGTGGAGGACCCACCATGACCGCACGCTTCTCCGGCAAGACCGTCCTCGTCACCGGCGGCGGCACCGGCATCGGGCGCGGCATCGCCCTCGCCTTCGCCCACGAGGGGGCGAACGTCGTCGTCTCCGGCCGCAGGGCCGAGCCGCTCAAGGAGACCGTGGCGCTCATCGAGGCCGCGGGCGGCGGCTCCGCAGCCGCCGTCACCGCCGATGTGACGGTCTCTCAGGAGGTGGCCCGCCTGGTCGAGGAGACCGTGGCCCGCTTCGGCTCGCTGGACGTCGCCGTCAACAACGCCGGGGTGTTCGTGCCGTCGGCCCCGGTCGCCGACATCCCCGAGGCGGACTTCCGGCGCTCCCTGGACGCCAACGTCACCGGGGTCTTCCTCTCCCTCAAGCATGAGATCGCCCATATGCGGGCCCACGGCGGCGGCGCCGTGGTGAACGTCTCGTCCAACCTCGGCGCGCACCGGCGGACCGCGGGCCTCGGCGCGTACGTCGCGAGCAAGGCCGCCCTGACCGCGCTGACCCGCAACGCCGCCCTCGACCACATCGCCGACGGCGTGCGCGTCAACGCGGTGAGCCCGGGCAAGACGGACGCCCCCATGTCCACGCTGCCGGGCGAGAGCCCGGAGCGGAAGACCGAGCGCATGCGGCGCGAGGTGCCCGCCGGGCGGGCCGCCGCCGCGGACGAGATCGCCGCGGCCGTGCTCTACCTCGCGTCGGAGGACGCCGCGTCCATCGTCGGCGCGGACCTGGTCGTCGACGGCGGCGACACGGCCTGACGGCGGGCCGCCATCCACACATAGACCGGCACGCCGGCGAAGAGGAACAGCACGCCCTGGTAGATCGCGGCGTATCCGGCGCCCGCGACCAGCCAGAAGGAGAAGCCGAAGCCCACGGCGGCGAGCACCACGTCCCGCGCGAAGGAGCCCGTACGGACCTGTCCGCGCCGCCCCGTCAGCAGGAAGTAGAGCTGCGCGGCGGCGGCGAGCAGGTACGGCACGGTGGCCGAGAAGGTGGTGATCAGGACGAGGATCTTGAAGACGCCGCCGGAGCCGGAGACGTAGTTGACGACCGTGAGCAGCGAGGCGAGGACCGTGCCGACGAGGACGCCGAACGTCGGCACCCCGCGCCGCTTGCGGGCGAAGGAGAGCGGGAACAGCCCGTCCTTCGCGGCGGCGTAGGGGGCCTGCGCGCTCATCAGCGTCCAGCCGTTGAGCGCGCCGACGATGGAGATGACGGCGGCGACCGCGATGACCGTGCCGCCCCACTCGCCGCCGAACATCACGTCGACCGCCTCGGAGAAGGGGGCGGTGGAGGTGACGAGGTCGTCATGGGCGACGGTGCCGAAGACGGCGACCGTGCCCAGCAGGTAGACGACGGCCGCGCCGATCACGCCGAGCACGCTGGCCCGGCCCACGTTGCGCTCCGGGTCGCGGACCTCGCCGGCGCTCATCGCCGCGGACTCGACGCCCACATAGCTGTAGAGCAGGATCGCGGCGGCGGCCGAGAGCCCGCCGACCGCGCTGCCGCCGCCCTCGTTGAACGCGCCCAGCTTGTTCGGGTCGAAGAAGAAGAGGCCGACGACGGCGACGAAGAGCAGCGGCACGAACTTCAGCACCGCGGAGACGAGCTGGACCGCGCCGACCCAGCGGGTGCCCGCGAAGTTGGCGAGCGCGGGCAGCCAGAGCGCGACGAGGGCGACGGTCAGGTCCACGCCCAGGGAGTGCCGGCCGCCCGCCAGCACATGGAAGTAGCCGACCCCGGCCACGGCGAGCGCGGCGTTGCTCACCCAGGTCATCGTCCAGTACGACCAGGCGGACAGGAACCCGGCGAAGTCGCCGAACGCCGAGCGCGCGTAGACGTACGGGCCTCCGGTGCGCGGGTCGCGCTTGGCGAGCCGGCCGAAGACGAGCGCGAGCGCGATGGCGCCGATCGTCAGGACGCCGAAGGCGACCAGACTGACGGTGCCGAACGGGGCGACCGAGGCGGGCAGCAGGAAGATGCCGCCGCCGATGATGTTCCCCATGACCAGGGCGGTGGCGGTGGGGAGCCCGAAGCGGCGGGTGTGGGTGCCGTCGGTGTCGTGCATGAGGTGGTGCGCCTCTCGTCGTGCAGGCCCCCGTATGGTTCCGGGCGACAGAACATGGTCACCGAACCATGTCGCGCGGACAAATCACCGCGTTTCCTTGCGCGAGGCGCTGTCCGCGACCGTAAAACGTTCAGCGATCACAGCGTGCCGCGATGATTCGTCCACTCGCTCGACGGAGGCGCGGACGTCGATACGGACGGCGATACGGACGGCCATACGGCGAATCGTCCGCACGGGATCGCGAACATGGAGCGCGGACATGGATCGCGGGCATGGATCGTCGGCGCGAGAGGGTGCGCGGCGGATTTCGGCGGGCGGCCGCGCCAATAGCAAAGGCCCCAAGGTCATTGCCTTGGGGCCCGGCATTTCGAAAAATCCACCGGCTCAGCGGGCGGCCTTTTCGTAGGCTTCCTTCACCGACGCGGGCACCCGGCCGCGGTCGTTGACCTCGTATCCGTTCGCCTTCGCCCAGGCGCGGATCTCCGCGGTATTCTCCCCGGCGGCCGGGGCCTTGCGGGGCTTGCCCTTGGCCGCGGCCACGCTGCCGCGGACCCGGCGGGCGCCCTCGGCGTGCAGATAGGGCTGCAGCAACTCCAGCAGCTTGTCGTAGTTTTCGTCGGTGAGGTCGAGTTCGACCCCCGCGCCGTCGACAAGGATGGTGTGCTTAGCGATCTCCGCCGACTCTTCGCCGGTCAGATCGTCAACGTAGGTGGTAACTACCTTCTGTGCCATGGGGGGATTATAGGGCCCGCCGGACGCGCGGCCGGACCAGTGTGCATTACGGAGAAACCGGGGGAACCGGGGGGAAAAGAAGAGCGGGAACTGGTCGGGGAACTAGAGGACGCGGCTCGCGGCCAGTTCCTCGTCCGCGGGCGGATCGGTCGTCGGCCGGGCGGCGGCGGCCTCGTCGAGCCAGCGGCGCAGCACCTCGTGAACCCGCTCCGCGCCCACGAGTTCGGCGCCGTCGGCCACCGGCGGGGTCAGATCGCGGGGCCACAGCAGGAACGGGCGGCTCTGTTCGCCGCCCAGGCCGCCGTGCGAGCCGATCTGCTCCTCGAAGGCGTGCACCGCGCCGGTCGCCGGGTCGCAGGCGGAGTTGACCATGATGTCGGCGGCGTGCGGGAAGCCGGCGGTGCGGCGCACGGCCTCGACCGCGCCGGGCCCGAACGCGTTCAGCGGACTGCGCTCGGCGCCCTCTCCGCTGTCCAGCCGGTGTTCGGCCCCGTCGCGGCCGAGCACCACGGGGCCGTGCTCGGCGGAGCGTACGAGCAGGAAGCCGATGCCCGGGTGTTCGGCGAGGGTGCGCAGCAGGGCCGGGTGGTGGCGCTCGATGTCCTCGCGGCTCGCGCGGCCGGGGAGGTCGGGGAAGGAGACGAGGCCGAGGTTCCCGGAGCCGAGCACGACGGGGTCGCGCGACGGGCCGCGGCGGGTCTCCCGCTCCGGGGCCTCCGCGGCTTCCGGCCGGCGCAGTGCGGCGCGCGCCGCGACCCGTGCCTCGGCGCCGCTGCGGGTGCGCCGGGCGCGGCGCGGCACGGGCAGCCCGCACCCGGCCCGTACCAGGTCCTGGAGGGTGAGGCCGTAGCGGTCGGCGAAGGTCGCGCCGGGGCTCTGGCCGTGGTCGGAGAGGAGCACGAGCCGGTAGTCGCGCGGCGCGTGGTCGATGACCTTGGCGATCAGCGCGAGCGACCGGTCGAGGCGGCGCAGCACCTGGTGGGTGTCGCGGCTGCGCGGCCCGGAGTGGTGGGCCACCTCGTCGTAGGCGACGAGGTCGGCGTAGACGGCGGTGCGGCCGGAGAGGATGTCGCCGATGACGGCGGCGACCACGACGTCGCGCTCGACGACGGTGGCGAAGGCGCGGATGAAGGGGTAGAGGCCGCCGCGCCCCACGCGGGGGCGGTCGCGGCGGGCCTTGGCGGCGAGGGACTGGCCGATCTCCCGGAAGAGCTCGGCGATGAAGGAGGCGGCGGTGCGGGCGGCGTTGGCGGGGTCGCAGAAGTACGCGAAGTAGCCGGAGCGGGAGCGGTTGGCGCGGCCGCGCCGGGCGGCGATGGACAGCACCAGGGCGAGCTGGTCGGCGCCGCCGGTGAAGAGGTTGCCGCGGCTGGCGCCGTCGTCGGTGAGCAGCCCGGCGTGGCCGCTGCGGGCTGCGGCGCGGCGCTGGAGCTCGGCGGCGCTGGTCGGCCGGTTGCTGATCATCACCTCGCCGCTCTCCTTCTCGTACCAGCGGAAGGCGGGCACGTCCTCGTTGGAGCCGTGCAGGATGCCGAGCTGGCTGGCGCCGGTCTGGCTGGACCAGTCGGTGCGCCACGGGGTGAGCCGGTGGGTGGTGGCGGCCCATGCGGCGACGTGCTCCATCAGCGGCGGCCGGGTCCGGCCGCCCGTGCCGGGCCGCTCGCGCAGGGCGTCGCGCAGGACGTCGTGGCCGACGCCGTCGAGCTGGAGGAAGACCGTGCCGGGCGGCAGCGGTCGGGCCGGGTCCCCGGCGGTCGCGTCCTGGCGGCGTCTTCGGCGGTCGGCGAGGCGGGCGAGCCGCCGCCGGTACGCGCCGTCGTCGTGGACGGTGAGCGCGGTACTGGTCGCGGAGGAGGCGGCGGACATCACGGCGGCGACCACGACGGCGGTCTCCGGGCCGACGGTTCCGTTGCCGACGGGGGCCAGGTCGAGGGCGAGCAGCAGCAGCGAGGCGTTGAGGAAGAAGACCAGGAGGCCGAGCACGAAGGCCGGCACGAGCAGCAGGGCCCGTACGAGCACGGGCCAGACCAGGGCGCTGAGCAGGCCGAACGCTCCGGCGCCGGCCGCGGCCGTGATCGCGATCCGGGTGGCGCTGTCGCCGTCGGCGGACTGGAGGCGGAAGTCGGGGAGGACGGCGGCGAGGACGACCATGGTGACGGTGGAGACCGCCCAGACGACCAGCACCCGGAACAGGGCTTTGCCCAGGGTCCGCCAGCGGGGCACCTGCACGCCGTTCTCACCTCACGTCCGCCGCCCGCATCGCGCACGCGGACTTCCTTTACAGCGTGTCATAGCGCCGGACGGAGCGGCGGCGGGCGGTCGGGGCGCGCATCGGCTGGCATCGCGGCGCGCGCGCCGGGCAGGATGAGCGCCGTGACTGAGATCCTTACCCCCCGACTTCTGCTCCGCCGCTGGCACGAGGACGACCTCGGCCCGATGGCCGAGATCAACGCCGATCCGCAGGTCATGCGGTGGATCGGGGACGGTTCGGTCCGGGACCGGGCGGAGACGGCCGAGGCCGTGGAGCGGTGGGAGGAGGAGTGGGACGACGAGGGCTTCGGGCTGTTCGCCGTCGAGCTGCTGGCCTCCGGGGAGCTGGCCGGGTTCGTGGGGCTGTCCGTTCCGTCGTTCCTGCCGGAGGTGGAGCACGAGGTCGAGATCGGGTGGCGGCTGGGCCGGCAGTTCTGGGGACAGGGGTACGCGTCGGAGGGGGCGCAGGCCACTTTGGAGTTCGCCCTCCAGGACCGGGGGCTGGACCGGGTGATCAGCATTCACCGTGAGGGCAACACCGCGTCCGGGAACGTCATGCGCAAGCTCGGCATGGAGCTGGAGCGCGAGACGACGCACCCGGTCTACGGCTTCCCGCTGCTGGTGCACGCCATCGATCTCAGCCAGTACTCGGGGTGACGCGGGGCCTGCGCCCCGGCATCAGGGTGGCGGCCCCGGCGGCCGCGAGCGCCGCGATGACGCCCGCCAGGAGGAAGGCGAGGCCGTAGCCGTGTCCGCCGGTGCGGGTGTTGGCGACGGCGGAGAAGCCGGCGATGCCCAGCGCCGTGCTGACCTGGCGGACCGTGTTGAGCAGCCCGGACGCGAGGCCGGTCATGGCGGGGTCCACGCCGCCGGTGGCGGCGACCGTGATGGGGGTGAAGGCGAGGCCCGCACCGAGGCCGAAGAGCGCGACGGGCAGCACGACGGAGGGGAAGAACGCGGTGTGCGGGCCGAGCCGGGAGAGCAGCAGGAACCCGGCCGACACCAGGACGAGGCCGGTGAAGGCCGTGCGGCGGGGGCCCCAGCGCGGGGTGAGCCGCCCGGCGAACTGGGCGCCGATCATCACCGCGAAGGCCGCGGGCAGGAAGCCGAGCCCGGCGCGGAGCGGCGAGAAGTGCTGGACGTTCTGGAGGTAGAGCGAGATCAGCACGGGGCTGGCGAGATAGCCGAGGCCCAGGCCGAACATGACCGCGTTGGCGCTGCTCACGGAGGGGTGGGTGAAGATCCGCAGCGGTACGAGCGGGCTGCGCGCCCATTTGTGCTGGCTGATGAGGAAGAGGGCGAGCAGCACCGCGGCTGCCCCGAGGAACCAGCCGCCCCGGGCCGCTCCCCCGTCGCCGCCGAAGCAGACCACGCCGTAGACGAGCGCGACGAGGCCGCTGGTGACCAGCAGCGCGCCGGTGATGTCGAGGGGCTGCCGGGCGGCGTCGGTGCGGGCCCGGCGGGCGAGGGCGAGCGCGGCGAGGACGAGGACGACGGCGCCGATGGGCACGTTCACCAGGAAGACCCAGCGCCAGCCGAGGGTGTCGGTCAGCACCCCGCCGCACAGGGTGCCGGCGGCGGCCCCCACCGCGCCGACCATGGACCACAGTCCGAGGGCCCGCGCCCGGCGCTGCGGTTCGGCGTACGCCTGGTGGACGATGGTGAGGGTGGTCGGCATGAGCAGCGCCCCGCCGATCCCCTGGACGGCGCGGGCGGCGACGAGCCAGCCGGCGCCGCCGGCCACTCCGCATCCGACGCTGGCGGCGGTGAAGACGCCGAGGCCGGTGAGGTACATGGCGCGGGTGCCGAAGAGGTCGGCGAGCCGGCCGCCGAGGAGCAGGAAGCCGGCGAAGGCGAGGGTGTAGGCGGTGACGACCCAGCCGATGGAGGAGGCCGAGAATCCGAGGTCGCGGGCGATGGGCGGCAGGGCGACGGAGATGATCGTCGCGTCGAGGACGACGAGGAACTGCGCCCCGCAGGCCAGGATCATCAACAGCCATGGCCTGACGGCCCGTTCGCGTTCGGCCGCCGGGATTCCGGTCGCCGCGGTCACTGACATGCCCACCCCTTCCGATGCAAGGTTAGGCTAACCTAACTTCGCCACGGAGGGAACATCTCCCGGCCCGTACGGGGCCCTCAGCCCCACCCGGCCAGCACCGCGAAGCCGTACCGCTTGTAGAAGCAGTCCGCGCCGTCGAAGCCCGCCTCCGCGAGCCACGCCAGATGGTCGGCGACCGGGGCGGGCGCGCCGCGCACCAGCTCCTCGCGCACCGCGTCGATCTCCGCGCCGCTCGCGCCCCGGTCCGCCGCCTCGCGCAGCCACACCTCGCCGTACAGCGCGTCCAGCATCGGATCGGGCCCGGCGACCTGCTCCGCGTTGACGAACACGCCGCCCGGCGCGAGGACCTCCCGGACCCGCCCGTACAGCCGCCGCTGGTCGGGGCGGGGCAGCTGGTGGATGGCGAGGGCGGAGACCACGATGTCGAACGGGCCGGGCGGCAGCGCCTCCCGCAGGTCCCGCACGTGCGGGGTGTGCCCCACCGCGAACAGGTCGAGCGCGGGCCGGGCCGCCGCCAGCATCTGCTCGGAGGAGTCGACGAGGTCGAAGGTGGCCTCGGGCAGCACCGAGGCCAGGCCGCAGGCGAACAGGCCGGTACCGGCGCCGAGGTCGAGCACGCGCGGCGCGGGCCGCTCGCCCGCCGCCGCCAGCTCGACGGCGACCTCGTAGAAGGCGTTGAGGTGCGGTACGAGCCGGGGGCGGGCGCTGTCATAGCCCTCCGCGCTCCACACCGCCAGGCGCGAGACGTCCACCACTGCGAAATGCCCACCAATCGAACCGCTGTTCCGTCAACTCGGCACACCTTACTTCCTGTTCGGCGCGGTCGCCGAGGGCTTTCTTGCGGTGGACGCGGGAGGCGGCGGGAGGAATTCGCGCGCGAACCGGACTGAACTACGCTCAACCGGAACGCGAACACCGAGAAACACCGAGAAACACCTACGAACACCGACGGACAGGACGGGAGGCAGCGGGTGCCGGTCGAGATCACCTGGTGGGGTCATGCCACCACGACGGTGGAGGACTCCGGGGTGCGGGTGCTGACCGACCCCCTCTTCGCCCGCCGCCTCGCGCATCTGCGCCGCCGCCGGGGGCCGGTGCCGCCGCCCGCCGCGGCGGTCGCGGACCTCGCGCTCGTCTCCCACCTGCACGCCGACCACCTGCACCCGGCCTCGCTGCGGCGGCTCGCGCCCGGCACCCGGCTCGTGGTGCCGCGCGGCGCGGGCCGCGCCGTGCCGGGGCTGCGGAGGGCGGCGGCGGAGCGGGGGCTGCGGGTCACCGAGGTGACGGCGGGCGACGAGGTCCGGGTGCGGGACGTCGTCGTACGGGCGGTGCCGGCCGCGCACGACGGCCGCCGGCTGCCGTACGGGCCGCACCGGGCGCCCGCGCTCGGCTATGTGGTGCGCGGCGAGGCGGCCACGTACTTCGCGGGCGACACCGGGCTCTTCGACGGGATGCCGGAGGCGGTGGGGGCGGTGGACGTGGCGCTGCTCCCGGTCGGCGGCTGGGGGCCGTTCCTGGGCCGCGACCATCTCGACGCGGGCCGGGCGGCGCTCGCGCTGGGCCGCCTCGCGGCGCGCGACGCGGTGCCGGTGCACTACGGCACGTACTGGCCGATCGGCATGGACGCGGTGCGCCCGCACGAATTCCACGCGCCGGGCGACGACTTCGTACGGCACGCGGCCCGGCTCGCGCCGCGCGCCGCCGTGCACCGGCTCGGGCACGGCGAGAGCGTACGGCTGGGGGCCGACGGGTGAACGGCCGCATGGCCCTGGCGGAACTGGCGCGCCAGGTGCCGCCGGAGTCGACGCAGCAGGCGGTGGGGTACCCGTCGCTGTTCCTGCTGGTGTTCCTGGGCTCCCTGGTGCCGGTGGTTCCTACGGGGGCCGTGGTCAGCTCCGCCGCCGTGGTGGCCATCCACCAGACCGACCCCTTCGCCCTGCTGGTGGTCTTCGGCGTCGCGTCCTTCGGCGCGTTCCTCGGCGACATCGCCCTCTACTGGCTCGGCCGGCGCGGCGTCCGCTCCCGCAACGGCTCCCGCTGGCTGGAGCGCCTGCGCGACCGCGCCGCCCCGGAGCGCCTCGCCCAGGCCCGGACGAAACTGGACGAGCACGGCGTCGCCGTGCTCGTCCTCTCCCGCCTGATGCCGGCCGGTCGCATCCCGGTGATGCTGGCCTGCCTCCTCTCCCGCATGCCGATGCGCCGCTTCATCCGCGGCGACATCCCCGCCTGCCTGGCCTGGGCCGCCACGTACCAGCTGATCGGCATCCTCGGGGGCTCCCTCTTCCCCCGCCCATGGGAGGGCGTGGCGACGGCGGTCGGCCTGACGCTGCTGGTCAGCGCGGCGCCGACGGTCTGGCGGCGGGTGCGGCAGCGGTGACGGCGGCGGGGGCGGCGCCGCGTGCGGGCGGCGGCCGGCTCGGGCGGCCGCCGGCAGCCGGGCGCCGACAGCTCCGCGAGGCGACGATGGTCGCGGCCGCGCGCGACACGGCTGCGGTGGCGGCGCGGCATGGAGACGGCGGCCGGGCACGGGCACGGCGTCACTCAGGCGGCGAGCAGGCGGGCCTCAGCCCCCCGCCAGCTCCCCCAGCACCGCGCCGAAGGCGGCCAGGGCCCGTGCGACGTCCGGTGATTGCAGGGGTGCGGCGGCGTCGAGGGCTCGTTGCCGGGCCGCGTCGTCGGGGAGCAGGGCCAGGGGGGAGAAGCGGACGCGCAGCGCGTCGGGGGTGTCGGCGAAGCGGTGGGCGCCGGGGGTGAGGCTGCCGAGGCGGGCGCTGAGGTGGTCCTCCAGCTCGACGGAGTCCGTGATGCCGCGGGCGGCGAGCGCGGAGCGCAGCTCGCCGAGGTCGGCGTAGAGGAACGGCCCGGCCTGCGGCGGCCGGCAGAGGGCGCCCGCGAGGGTGAGGCGGCCGTACGCGGCGGTGGCCAGGGCCCCGAAGAGCCGGGCGGCGGCGGCCGTCCGGGCCCGTACCGGCTCCGGCTCGTCGAGCGCGTGCGCGGCCGCCGCGGCGACCGGGGGCGCGAACTGCGCCCGTACGGCCGCGCAGGTGGAGAGCGTACGGGCGCGCAGGGCCCGGCCGTACGCGGTGTCCGGGAGGCGGGCGAGGGCGGCCGGCCAGGCGGCGGGGGCGAGGCAGCCGGCGAGGTCGGTGAGGACGACGGTGTGGTCGGGGCGCATCTCGGCGGGGCCGACGACCATGGTGCCGTGGGCGTCGTAGCGGGTGTCCCGCCAGGTCTCGTCGCTGATGATCAGCAGTTCCTCGGCCTCGGCCGCCTCGCACACCTCGTGCAGCGTCTCGGGCGGCACGAGCGTCCCGGTGGGGTCGTCGGCGACGGACAGCACCAGGGCGCGCGGCCTGCCGCCCTCGCCGCGGATCCGCCGTACGGTCTCCAGCAGCGCGAACGGGTCGGGCACGCCGCCGCACTCGGCCGGCACCGGGACGTGGTACGAGGCCCCGCCCGCGAGGCGTGCCACCGGCGTGTACCAGGCCGCGCAGGGGCGGGTCAGCAGCACGTCGCCGCCGACGGAGGCGAGCAGCGCGAGCAGCAGGGGCTGGGCGCCGGGCGCCGCGACCAGCTGTCCCTCATCGGTCCACAGGCCGCGCCGCGCGAAGTACCCGCAGCCGGCGGCGCGCAGCGCGGGCCCTCCCCCGGCGGGCTCCGGCCCGGCCCGGCCGGCCGCCGCCGCGAGCTGCTCGGCGAGCTCCGCGAGGACGGGCAGCCCGCACTCGGGCGGGGCGGGGGCCGGGGCGATGGGCTGCATCCGGACCTCCGGCTGCGAGTAGGGGGCGGGCCGTCGGCGCAGTGCGGTCCCTTCCACCTTCCCAGACCCCGCGGATACGGGCGCGGGGTCAACCGCGACCGGAGGAAACGCCCAGGTCAGGGCAGCCGGTGCTGGGGGGCGACGCGCCCCTCAGGACCCCGCCGGGCGCGCCCCGGCCTCGGGGGCGGCGGCATCGGCGGCAGCCGGACCGGCCTCGCGGCGGAGTTTGCGCAGTTCGCCCTCCAGGCCGTGGCCGCGGGTGCGTACGACGACCTCGGCGAGGTCGGCGAGCTTGCGGTTGGCGCGCTGGGAGTGGCGGCGCAGCAGGTCGAAGGCTTCCTCCGCGTCGCAGCCGAGGACGTACATGGCGATGCCGCAGGCCTGGTCGACGACCGGGCGGCGGCGCAGCGCCGTGTCGAGCTGGTCGACCTCGGCGAGGGCGCGGCGGTAGCGGCGGTCGCGGACGAAGTTGGTGAGGGCGAGGTCGCCGAGCATTTCGGTGGCCTCGTGGGCCTCCTGCGGCAGCGGGCCGGGGCGGAAGCCGTAGACGCTGAGGGTGACCGTGAGTGCGTCGCGGCTGAAGACGAGGGTGGCGCTGGAGCGTACGCCGACGTCGAGGGCGCGGGCCCGGAAGGCGGGCCAGCGGCGGTCGTGGAGGAGGTCGTCGGCGGCGGCCTCCCGGCCGGAGTCGAGCGCGGCCGGGATGGGGCCCTCGCCCGTCTCCAACTGGGCTGTCACCAGGGTCGACAGGTCGGGGTGGGTGGCGGCCGTGGACGCGTCCTCGGAGCCGTCGGCGACGGCGGTGACGGTGGCGCCGCAGCTGTCGGGGGCGCACCACGCGGCCTGTTCGGCGAGGTGGGCGAGGCCGCGGTCCAGGGACTCCGCGCCGTATTCGGATGCGCCGGCGACCTGCGCGATTGAGGTGCTCATACGGTCCGGCATGGGGTGGCTCAGTCCCTTCGCGTTCGATTCGTTGCTCCCGTGCCCTAACTGTCCCGCTGCCCGCCCGGCCCGTCCGGGAAACAAACGGAGGGCGACGGCCGGCGGACAACAGGCCGGATCTGCTGGGCTGGCCGTCACCTGACCGGGCTAACGTGTGCCCCATGACCGGGGCTGAGGAATTCGGTGCGGAACTGGCGGACTTCCGCAGCCGCGTCGACGAACTGCGCACCGCGCGGGCGCTGCCCGCGCAGGAGCGGCTGTCCGCGCTGGACGCCGCACTGTTCGAATTGGAGCACGCGGCGGACGTCCTGTGGCCGCGCTACGAGGAGCTGGCCGCGGCGGCGCGCGGCAGCACGGAGGGCGTGCGCGGGCAGAGCGGGCAGGAGCAGCAGCTGCTGCGGGCGCTGTTCCAGCGGATGCCGATGGCGGTGGCGCTGCTCGACCGGGAGACGGTCGTGCGGCGGCTCAACTTCGCGGCGACCCAGCTGTTCGGGATGCGGGCGGGGTTCGCGACGGGCCGGCGGCTGACGGGTTCGCTGCGGCACGACGGCCGGGCGGCGCTGCGCGGTCAGGTCGCGGCCGTCGCGCGCGGCGAGGGGGCGCGCAGCCTGCTGGTGCACCTGCCCGGCGGCCGTGCGGGCGCGGCCCTGCGGGTGACGCTGACGGCGCTGCGGCCGCCGGGCGAGCTGCGGAACGCGGTGCTGGCCGTCTTCCAGCCCGCCGCCGACGGCGAGCGCACGGTCCCCGCGCCGGCCGTCGCGAAAGCCGCGCGCACCGCGGCCCAGGCCTCCGCGACCGGCCCGTACCTGGCGGAAGTGACCCGCCACGCCGAGCTGCTGGACCTCCTCGACGCGATGGCGACGGCGCTGCTGGAGCGGGGGGCGAGCGGCCCGGCCGAGGTGCTGGAGCGGGTGGCGCGGGTGCTGCACGGCCGGTTCGCGGACTGGGTGGTGGGCGACCTCAACGACGGCGGCACGCTGCGCCGGGTCGTGGTGCTGGGGCCTTCCCAGGCGGACGGGCTCCGCGCGGCGGTGGCCGAGGGAAACCCGGCCGACTGCCCGCTGGTGGTCGAGGCGACGGCCGCCGGGACGTCGGCGCTCCAGGTGCGGCCGGACGATCCGGAGCTCTTCGGCCGCGACCGGGAGGGGGCCGCGCTGCTCGTACGGGCGGAGGTCACCTCGCTGGTGTGCGTACCGCTGCGGCCCGACCCGACGGCGCCGGTACGGGGCGCGCTGACGCTGCTGCGCTCGGGCGCGCGGCCCGCGTTCGAGATGGCGGAGGCAGGGGTGGTGGACCGGATATCCCGGCATGTGGCGCTGGCGGTCGCGGCCGTCGAGCCGGCTCGGGGCCGCGACGCCGCGGAGGCCGCCTCCTGACGCCGCCTCGCCTCCCGCCTGTCCCGTGGCCCTCGCGGGCCCCGTGGATTCACGCGGCCTCCTGGAGCACCTGGCGGCGCAGCCGGTTGCAGGTGCGGCTGATCAGCCGGGACACGTGCATCTGGGAGATGCCGAGCTGGTCGGCGATCCGGCTCTGCGTCATGTCGCAGAAGAACCGCATGTAGAGGATGTCCCGCTCGCGCTCGGGCAGGGCGCGCAGCTTGGGCTTGAGGGACTCGCGGTCCACGACGAGGTCGAAGCCGTGCTCGGGCGAGCGGAGGGTGTCGGCGAGGGAGTAGCCGTCCTCGGCGCCCGGCAGTTCGGCGTCCAGGGAGAGGGTGGTGAAGCTCTCCATCGCCTCCAGGCCGACCAGCACCTCCTCCTCGGTGAGGCCGGTGTGGTTCGCGAGGGCGGCGACGCTGGGGCCGCGGCCGTCGAGCGAGCGGGTCAGCTCGTGGCTGGCGGCGCGCACGCGGTTGCGGAGGTTCTGCACCCGGCGCGGGACGTGCAGGCCCCACATGTGGTCGCGGAAGTGCCGCTTGACCTCGCCGACGATGGTGGGCACCGCGAAGCTCTCGAAGGCGGTGCCGCGGTCCGGGTCGTACCGCTTGACGGCCTTCACCAGGCCCAGCAGCGCCACTTGCCGAAGGTCCTCGACGGACTCGCCGCGGTTGCGGAACTGCCGTGCCAGACGCTCGGCCATCGGGATCCAGGCGCGGACGACGCGCTGCTGGAGCTCCTCCTTCTCGGGGCCGTCGGGCATGGCGACGATGCGGCGGAAGTCGTCCATGGTGTCGGGGGCGTCGTCATGGGGGTGACGGCGGTGCGTGCGTACCGTGATCGCGGTGGCCATTGCTGGTCTCCTCAGCGGTGGGTGGTGGTAGCACCGCGGGAGCCGGCTGCGCGAGGCGGACAGAGCACGCCTGGAGCGATGATCCGCTCCCACGGGCGTGCCTCCAGTCCGAAGCACATGTATTCGGGTGCCCCGCCGCTCGGGGTCCAAACGGGGTTTTCCTCTCCGTCTCGGCGGACACCCGTGACCGCGGGGCGGCGCCGGCCGTCGGGTGTCGGGATGGCCCCGCCTCGCCTACGTTCGTAGGAGATCCACCGTGCGCGGGGAACCGCGCGCACCGTGTCAAGGGAGTGAGCATCATGCGCATCGCGTTTCTGGTGGCGCCCGAAGGCGTCGAGCAGATCGAGCTGACCGACCCCTGGCAGGCCGTGCTCGACACGGGCGGCACGCCCGAGCTGGTGTCGACGGAGTCCGGCCGCATCCAGGCGTTCGACCATCTCGACAAGGCGGACACGTTCGCCGTGGACCGGACCCTGGACGAGGCGAAGGTGGCGGACTACGACGGGCTGGTGCTGCCGGGCGGCGTGGCCAACCCCGACGCGCTGCGGATGGACGCGCGGGCCGTCGCGTTCACGAAGGGATTCTTCGACGCGGGGAAGCCGGTCGCGGCGATCTGCCACGCGCCGTGGACGCTGGTCGAGGCCGATGTGGTGCGCGGCCGGACCCTCACCTCGTGGCCGAGCCTGGCGACCGACATCCGCAACGCGGGCGGCACCTGGGTGGACGAGCAGGTCAAGGTGTGCACCGGCGGTCCCAACACGCTGATCACCAGCCGCAAGCCGGATGACCTCAAGGCGTTCCGCGAGGCGTTCACGCGGGAGTTCGACAAGTCGGGCGGCTGACGCCGACCGTCCGCGGGTGTCCGTACGGGCCGTCGGAACGGCCCGTACGGAGCCCTGTGCGGATCAGGGCCGATCAGGGCCGGCGGCCCAGCAGGCACAGGAGCTTGGTCTGCGGGTCGGAGCCGGGCGGCGGCTCCACCGGCTCCGCGAAGTAGCCGGTCTTGGACAGGTCGGCGGCGTGCGGCGCCACTTGGCGGGCCGCGAAGGAGACGAGCTCGCCCGGCAGCCGCTCGTCGCCGCCGATGGCGCGTGCCAGGTCCCAGGAGTGCACCACGGCGTCGGTGGTCATCTCCGCGCAGTAGTCGGCGGCCGAGCTGTCGCCGTAGGACAGATGGACCGTGCGCTCCAGGGCGTTCGGCTCCGAGAACGCCGCACGGGCCGCCGACGCGGCCCGTACCCAGGTCGTCGCCGGGTCGTCGCCCAGTTGGTCGCCGTCGAACGCGTCGCCCCGCGCGTCGGTGGACGAGCCCTCGCGGACCAGCGACGGCACCCAGAGCTGTTCGACGGTGAGGTGGTTGACGAGGTCGCGTACGGTCCACTCGGCGCACGGCGTCGGCGCGTCCCACTGATCGGGCCGCACGGCGCCCAGCCGCTCGGTGAACAGGTCCAGGGCCTCGGCGTGCCGGGTGAGCAGCGGGTTGTGCTGTGCATCAGCCATGCCGCCATTGTCCCCGCGCGGCCCGGCGGCTGCGACCCCGGCGGGCCGTCGCGATCCGCTCGTGTCGATGACGCCGTCTCGGGTACCCGCTCCACGCAATCCGGCTCCGACGTGCTCACCCGCGCGTCGCGGGTACCGCGGCGGGCCGGCACGGAAGGGAACCACCGAGAAACCGATATGAGGTCGAACAGAGATGGCCCAGTTCGTAAAGGACGTCATGACACCGACGATCGCCTCGGTCTCCCCAGACGCCTCACTGGTGGAGGCCGCCCAGCTGATGCGTTCGCAGGGCATCGGCGATGTGCTGATCGCCGAGGGCGGGCGGCTCCTCGGCGTGCTCACCGATCGCGACATCGCCCTGCGCGCCGTCGCCGACGGCGTGGACCCGCTCACGGTCAGCTGCCACTCCGTGTGCACCCGCGAACCGGTGACGGTCGGCCCCGAGGAGGAGGTACGGGCGGCCGTACGCCTGATGCGCGAGCACTCCGTACGGCGGCTGCCGGTCGTCGAGAACGGCCGGCCGCTCGGCGTGATCAGCCTCGGGGACCTCCCACGGGAGCAGGATCCCGGCTCGACGCTGGCCGACATCAGCCGCGCCTCTCCCAACGCCTGGCCGGGCAGCGCGTCGGCCTGAACGCGCGCGAGCGGCCATGAGCACGCGGCGCCGCCCCCGGCCCCTGGTGTCGGTGCCGCATCCCGGCGGTTCGCCGGGGTAGACGTCGCGCATGCGAAATCCGTTGAGTACATGGGACCGCACGGTCTTCCACCAGGTCGCTTCCCGGCACTGGCCGGGCGGTGACCGCGTGCTGCCGGGGCTCTCCCGCAGCGCGAACCACGGCGTGCTGTGGCTGGGCATCGCCGCCGGCGCCGCGGCGCTCGGGGGCCGGCCCGCCCGGCGGGCCGCCGTGCGCGGCGTGGTCTCGCTCGCCGCGGCCTCGGCCACCGTGAACACGCTGGGCAAGCGTTCGGTGGGGCGGCGGCGGCCGCTGCTGGACTCGGTGCCGGTGATACGACAGCTCGCCCGGCAGCCGTTCACCACCTCCTTCCCGTCGGGGCACGCGGCCTCGGCGGTCGCCTTCGCGACCGGCGTCGCGTTCGAGAATCGCTGGTGGGGGCTGGCGCTCGCGCCGCTCGCCGCCTCCGTCTGCTTCTCCCGCGTCTACACCGGCGTCCACTACCCGGGCGATGTGCTGGCGGGCGCCGCGCTCGGCGCCGGCGCGGCCTACGCGGTGCGCGGGTTCGCGCCGACGCGCTCGCAGCTCGCGCCCCCGGCCCGGCCGCAGGCCGACGCCCCCGCGCTGCCGGAGGGCCGCGGGCTGGTCGTGGTCACCAACGCCGGCTCCGGGCAGCGGACGTCGACCCGCCCGGACCGGGCCCAGGAGGTGCGCGACGCGCTCCCCCAGGCGGAGATCGTCGAGTGCTCGGCTGAGGAGGGCGAGTCGCTGGTCAAGACGGTGGACGCGGCGGCGGAACGGGCGCGTGAACTCAGCGGCGCGTTGGGCGTGTTCGGCGGGGACGGCACCGTGAACGCCGCCGCCACCGCCGCCGTCCGGCACGGGCTGCCGCTGGCGGTGCTGCCGGGCGGCACGCGCAACCACTTCGCGTACGACCTCGGCATCGAGACGGTCGCCGACGCGTGCCGGGCGGTGAGCCGCGGCGAGGCGATGGCGGTGGACCTGGCGCGGTTCGGGGACGGGGAGTACTTCCTCAACACCTTCTCCATCGGGGCCTATCCGGAGCTGGTGCGGGTGCGTGAGCGCTGGGCGCCGCGGATCGGGGCCTGGCCTGCGGGGGTGCTGGCGGCGGTGCACGTGCTGCGCACGGCGACCCCGATCGAGGTGGCGGTGAACGGGCGGCGGCGCTCGCTGTGGCTGCTGTTCGTCGGCAACTGCACCTACCGCGGCCTGGGGCTGGCCCCGGTGCGGCGGCACGATCTCGCGGACGGGGTGCTGGACGTACGGGCGGTGTACGGCGGCCGGCTGGCCCGTACGCGGCTGCTGACGGCGGCGCTGACGGGGGCGTTGAAGCACTCGCCGGTGCTCGGCTCGGCGCGGGAGCGGCAGCTGCGGATCGGCGGGGTGCGGCGCGGCACGCATCTGGCCTTCGACGGGGAGGTCATGCCGTGCCCGGAGCGGCTGACGCTGGAGAAGGAGAACGAGGCGCTGGTGGTGTACCGGCTGGTGGAGGAGTGACGGGCGGGCGAGGGGCGCGCCCCTCGCCGTCGACCGCACCGACCGCATGATGAGACGCCCCTCTCGCGATTCGAGATCCGTGGGTACGGTGACGGGCATCGCTTCACGCAGGTCGAGGAGGACGTCATGCCGCAGGAGACCGCCGTCTACACCCACGGGCACCACGAGTCGGTGCTCCGCTCGCACACCTGGCGCACCGCCGCCAACTCCGCGGCCTACCTGCTCGGTTCCCTCACGCCGGACATGCGGATCCTGGACGTCGGCTGCGGCCCCGGCACCATCACCGCGGACCTCGCGGAGCTGGTGCCGCAGGGCCGCGTCACGGGGCTGGAGGCCGCGGCCGGGGTGCTGGAGCAGGCGCGCGACACGGTGCGCGAACGCGGCCTGGACAACGTCGACTTCGCGGTCGGCGACGTGCACGAACTGGACTTCCCCGACGACTCCTTCTCCGTGGTCCACGCCCACCAGGTGCTCCAGCACGTCGGGGACCCGGTGCGGGCGCTGGCCGAAATGCGGCGGGTCTGCGAACCGGGCGGGATCGTGGCCGTACGGGACGCCGACTACGCCGCCATGACCTGGTATCCGCAGCCGCCGGCCCTCGACCGGTGGCTGGACCTCTACCGGCGGGTGGCCCGCGCCAACGGCGGCGAGCCGGACGCGGGCCGGCGGCTGCTGTCCTGGGCGCGGCAGGCGGGGCTCGCCGGCGTCACGGCGTCGGCGTCGGTCTGGTGCTATGCCACGGCCGAGGAGATCGCGTGGTGGAGCGGGCTGTGGGCGGACCGCACCGTCGCCTCCTCGTACGCGCGGGTCGCGGTGGAGGGCGGGCACGCCACGGAGGAGGAGCTGGCCGAGGTCTCCGAGGCGTGGCGCGAGTGGGGCCGGCAGCCGGACGCCTGGTTCGGGGTGCTGAACGGCGAGCTCCTCTGCCGCGTGTGATCTTCCCCAACTAGGCTGTTCCGTATGGACATTATGGGGACCTCGCTGCGGGTGTGCGTGAACGATCTGGATGCCGCGATCGGTGTGTATGAACGGCTCACGGGGGTCGAGGCGCAGCGCTTCCAGCGCGGCGCCGTCTCGGTCGCGGCCGTCGGCTGCTTCTTCCTGATGAGCGGCCCGGAGGCGGAGCTGTCGATCCTCCGGAAGATCACCGCGACGATCGCGGTGGCGGACGTGGACGTCGCGGTCGACGACCTGCGGGCAGTGGGCGCGCAGGTCATCGCGGGGCCGGTGCCGTCGCCCATCGGCCGCAATCTGGTGGCCCGCCACCCGGACGGCTCGATCTTCGAGTACGTCGACCGCAAACCGGCCGCGGCCTGAGCCGGGGGAAGATCAGGGTCGGACGACGGTCACCGGACATCGCACGACCGCGTCGAAGAAATAGCCCTGGGTGTTGGGCACGGACCGGTCGGGCTGGGTGCGGCCCGCCGTGTCCGTGGCCCGCGCGAGGAGTTCGGCGGGGCCCGTCCCGCGGGGCCGCCACTGGGTCTCCCAGCGCACCCAGCCGTTCCCGCACGGCTCGTCGCGCAGCCGCGCGGCGCTCCAGTGCGCGCCGCCGTCCGTGCTGACGTCCACCCGCGCCACTCCCCCGCCGCCCGACCAGGAGCGCCCGGTGAGCCGGTGCGTGACGCCGGCGGACAGGGCCGCCCCGGCGTCGATCTCCCAGGCGCTGCGGACGGGCAGTACGGTCATCGGCGCGCCGCCGGGCGGGTGGTCCGGCCCGAAGAGGCGGTAGAACTCGGTGGTCCACGGGGAGCTGAGCGGCCGGGTGGAGACCTCGATGTCGCCGACCCATTTGGTGGAGGCCACGCCCACCCAGGACGGGGCGATGATCCGGACCGGGTAGCCGTGGTCGTACGGGAGGGGTTCGCCGTTCATCTCGTAGGCGAGGATCACGTCGTCGAGCGCCTTGGCCACGGGCATCGGGCGGCGCACCCGGCCGTAGTCGACGCCGTCGTAGACGTAGGGGTCGTCCAGGCCGCGCGGCATGACGTCGACGGCCTCGGGCCGGATCCCGGCGAGGCGCAGGACGTCCGCGAGCCGGGCGCCGCGCCAGCGGGCCGCGCCGACCGCGCCGAGCGTCCAGGGGGTGCCGGTGACGTCGTCGCCCTGCTGGCTGGTGAAGTAGCTGCGGCCGTTGCCGGCGCATTCGAGGCAGGCGGCGCGGGTCACGGCGGGCAGGGCCAGCAGCTGGGCGTAGCCGAAGCGGACGGGCCCGCCGCGCAGCCCGTCGCCCCAGACCGTGAGCCGCCAGTCCGCGGCGGACAGCCGGGGCGTCGTGGTGTGGTTGCGTACGAAGAACCGGTCGTTGGGGGTGTGGTAGCCGGTGTGGCGCAGGGCGGCGGGCAGGGTCTCGGCGTTGGTGCCGCGGACGTTGAAGAGGCCGGGCGGCAGCGGTTTGTGGATGCCGCTGCCGGCGGCGACCGCGGGCCGGAGCCGACCGCGCCGCCGGGCGCTGTCGTCGGGGCGCTGCGGGCGGGGGTGCGCGGGCATGGCCGGTACTCCTGACGACGGGACACATGCCGGTATCGGCACGCGAGGGACGGATACCTGACGGACATATGGAGCGTCCGTGAGGATATTTCCCGGCCCCGTGCCCGATAAAGCACCTTCTGCGCCATCGTCGGAGCGCTCCCGTCACATGGGCCGCATCCGGAAGTCGTAGTCCTCCGGCAGCGGGTGCTCGGCCCGCGCCCGCTCGCGGACCTCGTCGGTGACCGGCCCGCCGCCCGCGACGAGGTGCTCGGCGATGGCGTACCAGGTGTCGCCGAGCACCTCGTCGCCCTCGCGCAGATCGTCCACCTCGAAGC
Organism: Streptomyces sp. NPDC050617; assembly: GCF_040654795.1. NCBI lineage: Bacteria > Bacillati > Actinomycetota > Actinomycetes > Kitasatosporales > Streptomycetaceae > Streptomyces > Streptomyces sp. NPDC050617. The sequence goes on from NZ_JBFAIS010000014.1 coordinate 57,717, forward strand.
CCCGGTCGAAGATCTCCCGTGCGGCGGGCGCGTCCCCGCGGGCCAGCAGGACGCGGGCGGCGAGCAGCCGGAAACGGCCGCGGTCGCGGGTGGCGCGGGGCAGCGCGTCGAGCACCTCCGCCGCGTCCCGCGGACGGCCGCCGGCGAGCAGCGCGGTGGCCGCCTCCTGGCCGAGCGCGGCGAGCGCGGCCCGCTGCTCGGCGCCGTCGCAGCAGCGGTCGCCGGCGTCCCGGAACGCTTGGAGCCAGCGTTCGGCGGCCCGTTCCGGATGGCCGCACTCCTGGTCGGCGACGGCCAGGCAGCGCAGCGACGGCCAGTGGTCCCCGGCCGACCGCTCCCAGCTGCGGACGGCCTGGGAGCGGTCGCCGGCGTGCCACTGGGCGACGCCGAGGTGGTAGCGGACCTCCGGGGTGGGCCGCGCCGCCTCCAGGTGCTCGCGCCAGTGCGGGCCGACGAGCGAGGGGCCCGGCGGCAGGTGCCGGGGGTGCGGCGGCAGTCCGCCGGTGCGCAGCAGTTCCAGCCAGGGGGCCTGCTGCGGGCCGAGCGTCGCGGCGTCGAAGGGGGTGCCGGGCAGCCGGTAGCCGCCGCGTTCGGTTTCGAGCGCGCCCCAGCCGGAGCCGGCGGCCAGGCTCTCCTTGGGTTCGGTGTCGGCGTACGGCAGCCAGGCGGCGTACGCGGCGTCCACCTCCGCGCGCGGCAGGGCGGCTTCGAGCCGGTGCTCGGCCTCGGCGCGCGCCGCCGCCCAGTCGTCGCCGTGGGTCGCGGCGGGGTCGGCGGCCAGCGGCCCGTACGCCTCCAGCCAGCTGAACTCGCCGCCGGGCGCCAGCGGTACGTGCTCCAGCTGGGTGCGGGCGAGGCCCGCCTGGATCTCGGCGTAGCCGCCGGCGCCGGGCTCGGTCAGCCATCGCTGCCAGCGGCGTCCGCCGGCGCCCGCGCCCCAGCGGAAGAGTTTGCGGCCGCGCAGCGCGGCGGTCGAGGTCTGGACGAGGCCGCGGCCCTGCCCGTCGAGCGCGGCGATCCAGGGGCGCGCGCCGTCCGCGATGTCGTGGAAGAAGTCGGCGGGGTACTCGCCGCGCAGCGGGTAGGTGCAGTCGGCGTCCGCGGGGCCGGGTACGGGGACGCGGCGCAGGGATCTGTCGTAGCCGAAGTGCCAGGCGGCGTCGGCGGGGGCGAGGACGCGGGTGCGCGCGTCCTCGGGGACGGCGGTGTTGGACCACCAGTAGACGGGGGCGGTGCGTTCGCCGGGGTTGCGGACGCGGACCCCCGCGTACAGGAACTCGGCGCCTTCGGGGAGCCAGAGGTCGATCTGGAAGACGAGGTCGCGCATGCGCTCCCACTCCCACAGCCGCAGCATCTCGCCGCCGTCGGGGGCGGGGACGCGGGCGGCGTGCAGCGGGGCGGTGCACAGCGGGCCGTGGCCGGTGGCGCCGATGTTCCATTCGACGCCGCCGGAGAACCAGGCGCCGTTGAGCGCGAAGTCGGCGGGCTGGAGGACCGGGTTGGTGTAGAGGAGCTCGCGTCCGGTGGGCTTGTGGTGCAGGGAGTGGACGCGGCCGCCGAGTCCGGGCAGGACGGTGGCGCGCAGCCGGTCGTTCTCGATGACGAGGGCGTCGAGGTCGGCGGGGGCGCGGCGGCGGGTGTAGCCGTCGCGCAGCCGGACCGGCAGGACGGAGCGTAGCGGCGCGTAGCCGCTCTGCAGGGCCATGTCGGCGGGGAGGGCGGCGCGCTGCCGGGCGTCGAGCCGGTGCGCGTCGCCGTGCGGGCCGCGCGGCAGCAGGGCGGGCAGCGGGTTCTCGGGCCCGAGCGGTGCGGCGGGCAGGGTCAGGACGGCACGTCGGATGGTCGTGGCCACGGCAACCTCGCTCCTCGTCTGGCTTCACCTCGCGGTGACGCTCCGGCACGCCGTGCCCGGCGGCCCCCGATGACCATGGAACACGCTCGCGGCCCCGGTGAACAGGGCCGCCCCCGGTCAGGGTTGCGCAAAGTGCGCTGGTTAGCCTGGAGGACGACCGCGAGATCGATGAGGCCAGGACCCGAGGGGCGGGAAACGGTGGCGACGGAACACACCTACCGGGTGACGGTGCGGGGGCGGTTCGACCACCTGGACCGCGAGGCGCGGGAGCGGCTGCTGGCCGAGGCGGGCGCGCATACGTCGCCGCAGTGGCGGTTCACCGAGAACGGGACATTGCGGTACGGGCCGGACCTGACGTCCTTCGCCTTCCGCTACCTGGTCACCGCCGACTCCGAGGAGGGCGACGGCCTGGCGTCGCTGCTCGCGGAGGAGCGGGCGGTCCAGACGCTGGACGAGGCCGGTTACGGCTACGCGGAGCTGCGCTGCGAGGCCACGGACATGGACGTGAAGAAGGCGGGCCGCGAAGGGCGGTGAGGCCGCCGGGGCTGCCGGAGCGCATTGGGTAAGGTGAACCTAACTCGTTCGCCCCGCCCTCGGAGGTCGTGTTCATGCCGGTGTCCGCCCCGCCGACCGGTACGGCCAAGCGCCCGCCGCCCATCCCCCGGCCCGCGCCCGTGGAGCGCGTGAGCAGCCCGCTGATCGACTCGCTCGGGCCGCGCCCGGACGTGGCCGGATTCTGGCGCTCGCTGCCGGGCACGCCGGTGATCGAGCCGGACCCGGCGGGCTCGGCGGACCACGCGGTGGTCACCTTCCTGTGGCGCGGCTCCGACGCGACGCGCGCCGTGCTGGTGCTGCCGAACAAGGTCGCCGACCCGCGCGCGCTGGAGCGCAACCTCATGGGCCGGGCGCCGGGCACCGACATCTGGCACTGGTCGGTGCGGATGCGCCGCGACTGGCGGGCCACGTACACGCTCTGCGTGGACGAGGGGCAGGGGGCGGCGGGGCTCGACGGCGCCGAGCACCGCGCCTGGCTGCGCGGCCAGGGCCGCCGCGACCCCCTCAACCCCCGCTCGTTCCCGCCCCGGTGGGGCGGCGAGCCGGTGTCCGTGGTCGAACTCCCCGACGCGCCCGCCCAGTCGGACTGGCTGCCGCGCCCCGGCGTCCCGGCCGGCACGGTGTCCGCCCATACGTTCGCGAGCGGTGTCCTCGGCAACGAGCGGCGGGTACGGGCGTACGCGCCGCCCGGCGAGGGCCACCGCGACCTGCCCGTGCTCGTCCTCTTCGACGGCGAGATGTGGCAGCCGAACCTGGGTGTCGCGACGCTGCTCGACAACCTGATCGCGGACGGCCGGATTCCGCCGCTGGTCGCGCTGTTCCCGGAGTCCCTGGGCAGCGACGCCCGCTGGGCGGAGCTGACCTGCAACGACGACTTCGTGGGCTTCCTCGCCGACGAGCTGCTGCCGTGGGCCGGGGCCCGCTGGCCGCTGACGGCCGACCCGGCCCGTACGGTCCTGGCCGGCCAGAGCCTCGGCGGCCTGATGGCGGCGCACGCCGCAGTCCGCGCCCCGCACCGCTTCGGCAACGCCCTGGCCCAGTCCGGTTCCTTCTGGTGGCCGAACGGCCCCGACGCCGAGTGGCTGACGCGCGTCATAGCGACCGCGGAGAAGGAGAAGCACCCGGTCCGCTTCCACCTCTCGGCCGGCGAGCAGGAGTGGGTGCTCCTCCCCGCCAACCGCCGCCTGCGCGACGCCCTGCGGGCAGGCGGCCACGACGTCCGCTACCGCGAATTCAACGGCGGCCACGACTACCTGTGCTGGCGCACAGAACTGGCGGAAGGCTTGATGCACCTACTCGGAACCTGACCGCCGACGCCCCTCAGCGACACCTGACGCCCCAAAGGGGCGCGAGGAACTGCGCGCCCAGCCGAGACACACCCGCAGGTCACAGCGACACCTGACGCTCCCAGGGGCGCGAGGAACTGCGCGCCCAGCCACGACGCACCCGCAGGGGTCAGCAACACCTGACGCCTCCAGGGGCGCGGGGAACTGCGCGATCGACCGAGACGCACCCGCTGAGGTCAGCGATACCTGGTGCCCCAAAGGGGCGCGGGGAACTGCGCGACGAGCCACGACGCACCCGCGGCCGACGGACCGGCCCGCCGTCCGCGAGGACCATGGCCGAGCGCTCAGCGCACCGGCATGTCGCTGGTGATCGCCCAGCGCTCATGGTCCCGCCACGCCCCGTCGATGAACAGGAAGTCCGGCGAGAACCCCTCCAGCCGGAAGCCGTGCCGCTTCACGAGCGCCAGCGAGAGCTCATTGCCCGGCTGAATATTGGCTTCGAGGCGGTGCAGGCCGAGCGGCCCGAAGGCGTGGCGCAGTACGAGCCCCATGCCCTCGGTCATATAGCCGCGCCCCGCGCTGGGCGCGAACGCGCCGTAACCCACGGCCCCGCACTGGAAGAGGCCGTGGACGATGTTGTTGATGTTGAGGAACCCGGCGGGTTCGCCCGTCTTCCGCTCGCAGATCAGGAAGCCCGCGCGGTCCGGGACGTCGAGCCGGTCGGCGTACGTCTCCCACGCCTCGTCCGTGGTGGGCAGCGCCAGCCACGGATGGTGCAGCCCGACGCTGGCCCGCGCCAGGGCCGTGAACCGCTCCCCGTCACCGCGCTCGATGAAGCGGATGCCCACGCGGGGGCCGGTCGCGAGATACGCGTCGTCTTCAGGCATCGGACCATCCTAGGAAGGCGCCCGATCACCGCCAAGCGGGTTTGTCGGCGCCCCACAGTCCCGGCGGCGAGGGGAAGTCGCGGGGGCCGCCGTCGAAGGAGACGGGCGGCAGCGCGTACCGCATATGCCCCAGCGGGCCGTCGGCCTCGGCGAGCCAGGGCGTGGGACCGTACGCGCCGGCCGGCTCCCCGGTGTCCGCCTTCACGCCGTTCACCAGCCAGGACGCCGTCTGGGCGAGCGCGAGGCGGGCCACGTACGAGCCGCCCGACGCCTGCCGGAGGGTGGCCGCGCGCAGCACGGCGGCGGCGAGCAGATAGCCCGTACCGTGGTCGAGCGCCTGGGCGGGCAGCGCGCCGGGGTGGCCGTCGCGGTCCGCCTCGATGGCGGCGATGCCGCTCGCGGCCTGCACGAGGGAGTCGAAGCCGCGCCGCTCACCCCACGGTCCGTACGGGCCCCAGGCGCTGAGCTGGGCGACGATCAGGCCGGGGCGGCGCTCGGCGAGCGCTTCGGGCGCCAGGCCGTGCCGGTCGAGCGCGCCGGGCCGGTAGCCGGTGACGACGACGTCGGCGGTGGCGAGCAGTTCCTCGAAGACGGCCCGGTCGGCGGTGTCGCCGAGGTCGAGGACGGCGGACCGCTTGCCGAAGCCGGTGTCGGAGTGGGCGGCCTGGCTCTCCGGGAGCTGCGGGGCGTCGACGCGCAGCACGTCCGCGCCGAGCAGCGCGAGGGTGCGGGTGGCCACGGGGCCGGCGATGACGCGGGTGAGGTCGAGGACGCGCAGCCCCTCGGCGGGCCGGGACGGCGCGGGCGCGAGCGTACGGGCGGCGGCCTCGCCGATCCGGTCGAGGGTGAGCAGGGGGTGGCCGGCGACCGCCCTGCCCTGGGGGTGTTCGGCCCAGTTCAGCGGTCCCCGGACGGCGACGGCGAGGCCGCCCGCCGCGTAGACCGCCTCCTGTACCTGCTCGGCCTCGCGGCCGGCGAGTTCGGCGGCGGCCTGTTCGGCCAGCCGCTCGTCGTCCGCGTCGGCGTCGAGGCCGAGGGCGGCGATCAGCCGGGCGCGGTGGTGCGGGTAGTTGGCGTGGGTGCGCAGCCAGCCGTCGGCGGTGCGCCAGAACCGGGACAGGGGCGCGAAGGTCGAGCCGCCGCGGCCGTCGATCCGCAGGTGGCGCTCGCTGACGAAGGCGGTGGCCACCGCGCCGTCGTCGACCCGGACCGCGGGGAGCGGGCCGCCGCCGCGGGCGGCGGCGAGTTCGGCCGCGGCGAGCGAGGCGACGGCGACGGTCGATCGTGCGAGTTCCCTGACGGGCAGCCGCGCGGGGAGTACGTCGTCGGGGCCCTGGTAGCTGATGGCCGCCGGGAGCGCGGGGTCCCCGCCGAGCGCCGCCCAGGCCTGAGCCGTTCCGTCGATAGATCGTTTCAGCACACATCCAGTGTGGCACTCAGTGCCGTCGAACGCGGTGGCGGGCCGGGGCCCGGCCGCCCTCGGCCCGGCCCCGGCCCTGCGCTCAGGCCGTGCACGCGAGGGACTGCGCCTCGCTGACCGCGTGCGTGAACGTGTCCCGGCTGCGGCGTATCTCGGCGGCCAGGGCCCGTCCCACCAGGGCGGTTCCCGGACCGGCGGGGACCTCGATCTCCCGGCTCGACCACCAGGTGCCGCCCGCGGGCTTGTCCTCCCGGAAGGTGACGTGGAAGCGGAGCCGCGTCACGTCGTCCGACACCGCCTCCAGGCGGACGCAGAAGTCCGCTTCGGGCACTTCGATCCGGACGGTGTTCCCGACGCAGGACATCCGTATCGCGTCGGGCACGGCCTCGTCGCACAGCAGGGCGGCGTGGCGCGCGGCGCTGCCCGCGATCGAGACCTTGAGCCTCCGGCCGTCGGACCCTCGACCGCCTGGCCCCCGGTCTCCGGGCCCTCGGTCTCCGGGCCTTCGCTCGCCCGTCATCAGACGCTCCTCTCGGGCTCGGCGCCGGCGGTCCCCTTGCGGTTCTCCCAGGCGACGGCGGCGACTTTGCGGAAGAAGCCGGCGTAGTTCCGCTCGACGTACACGGCCAGCTCCTGGACCTCGGCGTGGCGTTCCCGGAGTCTGTTGATCGGTACGACCATCGCCGCGTGGTGCTCGACATGGAGGTTGTTGCCGTTGGTGAACCAGGTGGTCAGCCAACTGCCGCGGATCGAGCGGGTGTTGCGCAGCACATCCGTGGTGCTGGTCTCGCACAGCAGGTGCTCCGGCAGCTCCACCAGGAAGTGCAGGGGCACGGCGAAGACCAGCGGGAGCACCCACAGCCGCAGGACGGGCCCGCCGAAGCCGAGGGCGGCGGCGACCACGGCGGCGGCCACGACGAGGCCGAACACCCGGTACTCGGCGATGATCTCCTTGCGCCGCCGCTCGGCGATCTGGCCGATGTCGTAGGACCAGTTGCCGGACCAGCTGCGCAGCACGTCGCGCAGGACGGCGCCGATCCGCGGGTAGTCGAGCAGGCCGCGCAGCAGCAGCCCCGAGGTGATCGGTTTGCGGGTGTCGAATCCGAAGAACTCGGAGTCCTGCGGGGTGCCCAGATACCGGTGGTGCTGCAAGTGCCGGACCCGGTAGTGGCTGTAGGAGACCAGCAGCGGAATGCCGAGGGGGATTCCCACCAGCCGGTGGAGTTTGGCGGACCGGAAAGAGGAATGGTGCAGGCACTGGTGCTGGAGTTCCACCATATGGGTGTATACCGCGCCGAGCAGCAGTGCACCGGCCAGCGCGAGGAGCCAATTCGAACTCATTGCGAGATACCCGCAGGCCACGGCGAGGCCGACGGCGAGAACCAGCTTGAAGGTGAAGACCGCCTCGTCCCGGCCCGAGACCCGGCTCTTGCGGAAGAGTAATCCGGGTGAATTCTGCGACGCCGCGGTGGTCATCGACCTGCCCCTCGCTGCGGCAAAGCGCGCATGGCATCCCAGATCCGCCGGTAATAGGCGTTGGCCACGCGGACCCGGGTGGCGACGCCGAGGGAGATCTCCCGCAGGAGTTCCGGGGAACGGCCGACCAGCGGCAGGAAGACGCCCTCGAACCATTCGGCGCCGTGGTCGGCGTCGACATGGACGTGTACGCGCTGGTAGTCGATGACGTCCCCGGGCACGCCGAGCCGGTTGCAGCCGTCGACCATGGCCTGAAAGCGCGGGGAGGCGCTCTGCTCCAGCACCCCCATCGCCCCGAGCGCACGGGGGTTGAGGTGGCGGTGGATGCCGTACATCAGGAGCATGCTGGCGTTCTCGAAGGCTTCGGGGCAGAACAGCGCCTCGCGGCCGATGCCGGCCTCGGCCAGCTGTTTGCGCATATAGACGGCGGAGTGCTCGAACATGCGGGTGTGGACGTGGTCGAGTTCCCCCTCCCCCATTTCGTCCCAGTAGTTCTCGGCGATGGTGAGCTTGGTCTTCCCCTCCGTGCCGATCTGCACCATGGCCATGAGGTCGTCGAATTTGCTGTCGACGAGCTCCTCTCCCATGAAGAAGAGCGCCATCTCCTCCAGGCTCGCCTCATGGGCCAGGTAGTCGCAGAATTCCGGCTGCGTGTGCTGTGCCGCGACTTCCAGGAACCAGTCGTGGAAGGCCGCGCCGGTCTCGGGCAGCGTCGCGGTGTCGACCTGCGCGTCCTCCCACGCCAGCCAGGCGTTCTCGATCTCGACGATCTCGTGGTCCGCGTTGAGCCGCGGGATGGCGGCGAAATCCTCGGGGCCGCCCATGTAGGCCACGTAGTAGGCGTGCAGCCGGCTCAGCAGGGCCTCCCGCGCCACCGGGTCGGGTGCGCCGTGCCGCGGAAATGCCCTGCTGATCTGCTCGGTGTGCGAGGAGGCGGGCGCCGTCCCCACGGCGGTGAATGTCACGATGCGTTCCCTCTCTGCCGGAGCGAATTTGCCGCGGCGGAGGCCGTGGGTTTGCGCCCAGCACGGCTCCGCATGGCATGAATCGCGTGGTCACGGCCCCGGACCGAGCCGTGTGGAAGAACTGGTAGAGATCCTTCCGCTGCTCGCCGAGGAAGATCCGAACACATCAGAAGATGAGAATGATCCACTAGCCGCGATCATGGGCGGCGGTCGCGGCCCAGCCTGCCGATGCGGCGTATTCGTGGGGTGAATCAATCATTCCGCTTGATGCGGCGGCTGCGCGTGTCACGCACCGCTGACATAAGCCATCATCCCGAGAGATTGAACAATCATTGCGGGACGGCCGGAGCGGCGGAACGATTCCCGTGTCAGCGGGCCCAGGCGGAACGATTTCCGCGCCGGCACGCACAACGGACAGGGGAGGCATTGATGACGGAACGGCCCTTCTACCGCGAAGGGGCGTTGCGCATGCAGGAAACCCTGCGTACGCGACGGCTCGCGGACCACATCGCCGGAAAATATGTGACCGATTATCTGGACGAGACCGCGGCCGCGATGCTGCGACGGGCGGACTGCTTCTACTTGGCGACGGCCGACGCCGACGGTTACCCCGACTGCTCCTACAAGGGCGGCCTGCCCGGATTCGTCCAGGTACCCCATCCCGGACTGCTCCGCTTTCCCAGCTACGACGGAAACGGCATGTTCCGGAGCCTGGGCAACATTCTCGACAACCCCCGGATCGGCATGCTCTTCATCGACTACGACAAGCCGATCAAACTGCGCGTGAACGGCACGGCCGACGTATCGACGGACAGCGGGCTGCTCGCCTCGTTCCCGGAGGCGGACGCCGTGGTCGAGGTGCGGGTGCGGCAGGTATTCGAGAATTGCCCCCGTTACCTGCACGACGTGCGCGTGGGGCAGTACTCGGACCATGTCCCCCGCCCCCACCACGCCCCGCCGGACCCGGACTGGAAACTCAAGGACGAGTACCAGGGCCTGGTGCGCCTGCGGAATTCGTGACAGGTCCTCAGCTGCTGTGCGCGAGGGCCGAGGTGCGCGAGTACGCGCGCTTGAGGCGCTGCCGCAGGATGAGAAACCAACTCGTCACCGCGGCCGACGACTTGGCCACCAGCACGATGGTCCGCGCCGGGGCCGGAATGCCGGCGACGTCCACCGACCGGGTCAGCCCGTCCCGCCGCACCAGCGCCGAGGACGGGACGTAGACGATGGCTCGCAGGGCCACGGCCATCTCCTGCGCCAGCGCCCAGTCGTCGGTGCGGCCGACCGTCCGGGTCAGGATGCCGTGGCGCGCGAAGTGCGAGGTGACGAGGCGGTCGCAGTCCGAGCCGACGCGCGGCAGCACCCAGGGGTAGGCGGACAGCGAGTCCGAGCCCGAACGGACCGCGGAGGACAGCAGTTTCGGCGGGCCGACGAGCACGAAGGACTCGTGCCGCAGCGGCACCGTGCGGAAGCGCACGTCCTCCGGTTCGGTCGCCTCCTGTATGGAGATCGCGGCGTCCAGGCTGCCGGCCTGCACGAGGTCGCGCCCCTCGTGCGGGCTCGTCTCATACAGTTCGAGGCTGAACGGGAGGCCGCTCCCGACTCCGAGAGCCGGGAGCACGCAGTTGCCCATCGCCGAGGGGAAGGCGCCGAGTCTCACGCACGGTTTGCCGCGCGGCGGCGTCGCCCCGTGCTCCTGGTGCTCCGAGACGGACGTCTCCCACAGATCGGCGATCTTCGAGGCGACCTGGGCGATCACCGAACCGCTGTCCGTCAGCCGGATGCCGCGCCCCTCAGGCTCCACCAGCGGAAACCCGCACTCCGAGCTCAGCGCCTTGATCTGCTGGGACACCGCGGACGGGGATAAGTGCAATGCCTTGGCCGCGGCATGGATTCCGCCGTGGCAGCGTACGGAATCCAACGTCCTGAGCTGCTGAAGGTTGGCCATTGCCCCGCTCTCGTCAGGGGCCCGACGACGTCAGGCCCATCGGGAGTATCCAAGGAAGGCGCGCACGGGGAAGGTGCCGAGGCCGGCGACCTTGATGGGAACGGCGGTGAATCTTCCACCCTGCTCCGGTACGAGGGAGAGGTTGGTGAGGTGCTCGACCAGCGGGATGCCCGCGCCGAGCAGTTCCGTGTGCGCCGGACGTTCGCGTATGTGTGTGGCGTCGATGTTGAGGGAGTCGATTCCCACCAGCGCCGGGTCGGCCTCGGCGAGCAGCGCCGCGGCCTCGGCGGACAGGTGGGGGTGCTCGCCGTTCTCGTAGGTGTCCGTGGCCCAGTGCCGCGACCAGCCGGTCCTGATCAGCACGGCCCGGCCGCGCAGGTCGGCCTCGGCGAAGCACTCCGGCCCGATGGTCTGCTTGTCCGTCTCGACCAGGGTGACGGGCACGCCGGCGACGCGGGCCAGGTCCAGGGCGGTGAGGTCATAGCCGTCCGCGAAGCGGTGGAAGGGGACGTCCATGTAGGTGCCGGTCTGGCCGACCATACAGATCTTGCCCAGGTGGAACTCGGTCCCCGGGTCGTACATCTCGCGCGACTGCTCGCGGGAGATGTGGTCCGTGAGCACCGGCTGCGGCATCCCCGGATAGGCCGTCGCGCCGGAGACGATCTCGTGGCTGAGGTCCACGAACACGTCCGCGGCGCCGGCGTGGCGGAAGGACCCCTGCGAGCGGGACGGAGGGGAGCTGTTCACCATGAAGGGTCCACCTTCTCTTCTATGGAGTGGGCAATGATCGTTGGAGGGTCTGGCGCCGTACAAGGACGCCCGTCGTGTTTTGGCCACCCCGGCTCACTGCGGCGCGTGGGTCGGGGCCTCGGCCTGGATCTCGTCGGGCGACAGCTGGGCGATGCGGTGCTCGGTGCGCGCGTCGCGCAGTGCGAGCGGGGCGGCGAGGAGGATCAGGACCGCGGCGGCCGTGAAGGAGCCGTCCACCCCCAGGGCGTGCGAGGTGAGTCCGACGGCCACGGCGCCGATCCCCGTCCCGGCGTCGTAGGCCATGTTCCACGCGGTGCTGGCCGCTCCGTGGCCGCGGGGCCCGGCCCGCCGGAACATGATCACGAGGGTGTCATTCTGCAGGGCGCCGAAGCCCAGGCCGTAGACGGAGGCCGCCGCGGCGGAGAGCACCGCCCCGTCGCCGGGCCCCGCGGTGGCCAGCCCGAAGCCGCCCATGCCCACGACGCAGGCCAGCACGCTGGGCACGAGCAGCCGTCCGGTGCCCCTTCGGTCGCTGAAGACGCCCGCCGCCCAGCGCCCGACGACGATGGCGCCGGAGAGCAGGAACAGCGCGACGGGCGCGGCCGAGGAGTCGCTGAGCGCCAGCGGGAGGAACGTCGTCACGCCGCCCAGCGCGCAGGCGGAGGTGATCAGGACCGTGAAGGGCCGGCCGAGGGGCCGCAGCGGCACCGAGGCGGCCGCGGTGCTCCCCTCGCCGCCCGACTCCCCGGGGCCGGGCCGCATCGCCCGGACCGCCGCCGCGGCCAGCACGCTGAGCGCGCCGGCGGCGAGGAAGACCGGGGTGAAGCCGACGTGCTCGGCGAGCCATACGCCCAGCGGCAGGCAGAGCACCTGGGGAAGGCCGACGGCGACGCCGTACCAGCCGACGGCCCGGCCCCTGGCGTGCGCCGGGACCAGTTCGGCCACCAGCGCGCTGCCGGCCACAGCGACCATGCCGAAGCCGACGCCCCGCACGGCCGAGACCGCCAGCGCCCAGGCCAGCCCGGTCGAGACGGGGTACGCGAAGGTGGGCAGCCCCAGCAGCAGCGCGCCGGCCATCAGGACCTGACGCAGGCTCAGCCGCCGCAGCAGCCATCTCATGCACAGCTGCACCCCCACGGTCGTCGCCATCGTCACGCCGGTCACGGCGCCCACTCCGGCGTTCCCGGAACCCCCCTGGGCGGACCAGAGCGGCGCGACCGACAGCAGCGGCGCGTAGTTGGAGAAGGTCCCCACCGTCGCGGCGAGCAGCAGCAGGAAGTCCCGTCCGGCCAGGCCGGTGCTCTCGCCGCCGGCGGAGCCCCGGCGGCGCTGTGTGCTGGATGGGTGCATGCCAGCAGTTTCACGGCTCGCGTCAATCGCGTCCAACGAACGATTGCGATGGCTTCCATTCGAGAATACGATCGCTGGGTGGAGTTGAAGCATCTCTCGACCTTCGTCGTGGTGGCCCAGCGGTTGAACTTCACCGGCGCCGCCCAGGAGCTGGGCTATGTGCAGTCCAGCGTCACCGCGCACATCAAGGCCCTGGAGCGCGACCTGGGCCTCCCGCTCTTCGACCGGCTCGGCCGCCGGGTGGTGCTCACGGACGCGGGCCGCGAGCTGCGCAACCACGCCCAGAACCTCCTGAACTACGCCGAGCAGGCCACGGAGGCGGTGCAGCGGGCGGGCGGCGATCCGGGGCGGGTGCGCGGCACGCTGCGCATCGCCGCCCCCGAGAGCCTGTGCGCGCACCGCCTGCCGCCGGTGCTGCGCGCGCTGAAGAACAGCTTCCCCCTGCTCCAGGTGGCGTTCGGCCCGGCGAACCGGACCTCGCTGATGACCTCGCTCGGCGAGGGCTACCTCGACGCCGGTTTCCTCCTGGAGGAGGAGGTGAGCGGGCCCATGGTGACCGCCGACCGGCTGGCCGAGGAGGCGCTGCGCCTGGTCGCCGGGCCGGACCACCACCTGGCGCGGCGCGAGGTCGTCCGGACCGCGGATCTGGCGGACGAGACGCTGCTGCTCATCGAGAAGGGCTGCGCCCAGCGCGAGGTGATGGACCGGGAGCTGAAGAAGGCCGCGGTGCGCCCCGCGACGATGGAGTTCGTCAGCACGGAGGCGCTCAAGCGGTGCGCCGAGGCGGGCCTGGGCGTGGCGCTGCTGCCGCGCACCACGGTCGCCGACGAGATCCGCCGCGGCCGGCTCACCGCGCTGCCGTGGACCTCCCGCCCGGTCCTCGGCGTCTATCTCGTGCTGCACAAGGACCGTCAGCCCACCTCGGCCCTGCGCACGCTGACCTCACTGGCCCGCGCCGAGTTCCGGCGCACCGCCGACGAGCCCGTGGGCGCGGTGAACTGACGCGTCGGGGGCGCTACTTGCGGCGGCCGAAGGTGACGTAGCGGCCCACCAGCCAGCCGACCACCAGCATCACGGCCAGCGCGATCCACAGCGGGACCGTCACCTCGGGCAGCAGCAGCCGGATCTTGACCTGGCGGGTGTTCTCGAAGACGAAGACGAGCGCGAGGACCGCGATCACCAGCAGCACGACGCGGCCCGGCGTCGCCAGCTCCCGGACCCTGCCGCCCGAGGCGCCGCCGCCCGTCTTCGTCGAGGTCTTGGGGCTCATGGCGTGACCCTTCCGTCGGTGTGCGGGCCGCCGGGCCCGCGCGGGCCCGGCGGCCGACCGCTCCGCTTCCAGGATGGGCCGGAGGCGGCCGTTCCGTACGGCACGCCGGTCCGTACGGGTGACGCCTCGGCGCACCGCGGGGATCAGCCCCGCTCCCCCAGGTACCCGGCCACCGCCTCCGCGACCTCGGCGATCGGGCCCGGCTGCGTCATCTGCGGGTGCAGGCAGTCGATGTCGCGGTTGAGCAGGGCGCCGGTGACGTACGGCCGCCACGCCTCCCTCGTCAGCCAGTCCTCGGCGCGCGGCGCCGTGGCGGTGAAGAAGAGCATGTCACCGTCGAAGACGCGGTGGCGGTGCTCCCGCATCAGGGTGGCGTTGTTGACGACGATGTCGACGACGGCCGTCAGGGTGTGGTCGGAGAGGCTGGCCAGCGCGCTGCCCTCGGTGCGCAGCGTGGTGGTGACCTGCTCGCGGGTGAGCGTCCCGGAGGCGTCGAACTCGAACCCGGCCATGCGCAGCAGCGCGCCGAGCGCGTCCGCCTCCTTGGGCCCGGCCCGCCCGCGCCACTGGTCGGACGGGTAGGCGTCGAGCAGGGCGAGCAGCTCGACCTCCTCGCCCTCCTCCTGGAGCCGCACGGCGACGGTGTGCGCGATGACACCGCCCACCGACCAGCCCAGCAGCCGGTACGGGCCGTGCGGCCGTACCTCGCGGATGCGGGCGAGGTAGTCCTCGGCCATCTCGTCCATGGTGGCGGGGAGTTCGCCGGCGGCCGTGTCGGGGGTGAGGCCGCGCGCCTGGAGCCCGTACACCGGCTGGTCGGGGCCGAGGTGGGCGAGGAGACCGGAGTAGCACCAGCTGATGCCGCCCGCCGGGTGCACGACGAACAGCGGGGGCCGGCCGCCGCGCTCGCGCAGCGGCAGCACGACGTCCAGGGCCTGTTCGGCGTCGCCCGCCTCGTGCAGCCGCTCGGCGAGCGCGGCCGGGGTGGGGGCCTGGAAGAGCGCGCCGATGGCGAGCTTCGCGCCGAGGGTGTCGCGGACCCGGGCGACGAGGCGGGCGGCGAGCAGGGAGTTGCCGCCGAGGTCGAAGAAGCTGTCGTCGACGCCGACGCGGGGCAGCGCGAGCGCTTCGGCGAAGAGCCGGGTCAGGGTCTCCTCGCGGTGGTCGCGGGGCGCGCGCCCGTCGGTGGCGGCGATCTCGGGGGCGGGCAGCGCGCCCCGGTCCAGCTTGCCGTTGGCGCTGAGCGGGAAGCCGTCGAGTACGAGGAGGGCGCTGGGCACCATGTAGTCGGGCAGCCGGGCGGCCAGCCGGTCGCGCAGCGCCGCTGTGTCCACAGCGCCGTGCGGGCCGGCCTCGGCGGCGGCATCCACCGAGGCCGGAGTCACATAGCCCACCAGGCGCTGGTCGCCGGGGGTGTCCTCGCGGACCAGGACGCACGCCGCGGCGATGGACGGGTCGGCGCTCAGCACCGCCTCGATCTCGCCGAGTTCGATGCGCAGGCCGCGCAGCTTGACCTGGTGGTCGGTGCGGCCGAGGTATTCGACGCTGCCGTCGGCGCGCCAGCGGGCGAGGTCGCCGGTCGCGTACATGACCTCGCCGGGCGCGCCGAAGGGGTCGGCGGTGAACCGCTCGGCGGTCAGGTCGGGGCGGCCGAGGTAGCCCGTGGCGAGCTGGGTGCCCGCCAGGTGCAGTTCGCCGGGGACGCCGGGCGGGCAGAGGCCGCGGGCGGCGTCCAGGACGTAGAGCCGGGTGTTCCAGACGGGTCTGCCGATGGGCACGGGCCCTTCCTCGCCCGGCGCGCAGGCGTGGTACGTGACGTCGACCGCGGCCTCCGTCGGCCCGTACAGATTGTGCAGCGGCACGCCGGGCAGCACGGTGTGGAACTGGTCGGCGCTCTCGCGCGGCAGCGCCTCGCCGCTGCAGAAGACGCGGCGCAGACTGGTGCATTCCACCGCGGCGGGCTCGGTCAGGAAGACCTGGAGCATGGAGGGCACGAAGTGCGCGGTGGTGATGCGCTGTTCGCGGATCGTACGGGCGAGATAGGCGGGGTCCTGGTGGCCGCCGGGCTCGGCGAGGACGAGGGTCGCGCCGACGCGCAGCGGCCAGAAGAACTCCCAGACGGAGACGTCGAATCCGGACGGGGTCTTCTGGAGGACCCGGTCGTCGGGGGCGAGCCGGTACTCGGCCTGCATCCAGCGCAGCCGGTTGTCGATCGCGGAGTGCGGGACGACGACGCCCTTGGGGCGGCCGGTGGAGCCGGAGGTGTAGATGACGTACGCGGGGTGCTGCGGGGTGAGGGCGCGGCCGGGGTCGGTGGCGGCGCACTCGGCGAGCTCCGCGCGCAGCGCCGGGTCGTCGAGGACGAGGACGGGCAGCTCGGTGGGCGGCAGCGCGGGGCGCGTGGCGGCGTCGGTGAGGACGCAGACCGGCGCGGCGTCGTCGAGGGTGTAGGCGAGCCGGTCGGCCGGGTAGTCCGGGTCGAGCGGCAGGTAGGCGCCGCCGACCTTGAGGACGGCGAGGAGCGCGACCACCAGGTCGACGGAGCGCGGCACGGCGACGGCGGCGAGGCTGCCGGGGCCGACGCCGAGGGCCGCGAGGCGGCGGGCGAGGCGGTTGGCGCGGGAGTTCAGCTCGCTGTACGTGAGCGATTCGTCGCCGTACACGAGGGCGGTGGCGCCGGGGGTGCGGGCCGCGCGGGACTCGATGGGCCCGATGAGGGTGGTCGGCGGCACGGCCACGGCGGTGTCGTTGAACTCGCCGAGGATCTGCTCGCGCTCCTCCGCGGTGGCGAGCGGGAACGCGGCGAGCGGGGTGTCCGGGTCGCTGTCCGCGATACGGGCCATCAGGTCGAGGAAGCGGCCCTGGTGGACGGCGAGTTCGTCCTCGGTGTAGAGGGCGGGGTTGCCGTCGTAGTCGATGCGCAGGCCGCGGCCGTCGGTGCGGTCGTAGACGTTGACGGTGAGGTCGTCGACGGGGCCGGCGGAGAGGTTGTGGGCGTCCGATCGCGCGCCCGCGAAGGTCAGCGCGTAGTCGAAGGGCATGACGTTGACGAGCGGTCCGACCAGGGCCCGGCCCTCGCCGAGGAGGCCGAGGTCGCGGCGGATGTCCTCGTAGCGGTAGCGCTGGTGGCGGCGGGCGGCCCGGATGGCGAGGACGACCTGGCGGGTGAGCTGGGCCAGGGTGGCGTCGGGGCCGACGGTCAGCCGCAGCGGCAGGACGTTCATGACCATGCCGGGGATGCGCAGCGCGACGGAGCCCATGCGGCCCATCATCGGCAGGCCGAGGACGACCTCGCCGGCGCCGGTGGTGCGCGCGGTGCACAGGGCCTGCGCGGCGAGCAGGACGTCCGGCCAGGTGGCCCGCACGGCGGTGGCGAAGGCGCGGAGCCGTTCGGTCGCGTCGGGGGCGAGGTGGGCGGTGCGGCGCAGGAAGGTGCGCGAGGGCAGCGCGGTGCGGCCGGCCGGCGAGGGGGCCTCGGGGCGGTCCGCGAACGCCTCGGACCAGTGGGCGCGGTCCTTCTCGTACGCGTCGGAGCCACGGTATTCGGCGTCGTCGGCGACGAGTTCGGCGAGGCGCCCGAAGGGGCTGGGGCCGGGGTCCTCGCCGGCGGCGAGGGCGGTGAAGGTCTCGGCGACGCGGCGGGCGAGGAGGGAGTAGCCGTAGCCGTCCATGACGGCGTGGTGGACGCGCTGGTACCAGAGCCAGCGGTCGTCGGCCACGCGGAAGAGGGCGTGGGCGAAGAGGGGCCCGGCGGCGAGATCGAAGGGGACATCGAGGTCGGCGCGCATCCAGGCGCGCGCTGCGGCGTCGGGGTCGGCCTCGTCGCGGGCGTCGAAGACCCGCAGGGGGAAGGGGAGTTCGGCGTCGCGCGGCGTGCTCGGCGCGCCCGCGGGCAGTCCGAGGAACGCGTCCGAGGCGCCGGGCGCGGTGGTGCCCGCGGCGGGTGCGGCGAGGGGGACGGGCGTGATCGTGTGGTCCACGGGTCCGAAGGCCAGCGGCAGTTGGCGGGGCCCCTCTGCCGTCTCCACGAGCCGTACGCACAGCGCCTCGGCCTCGTCGGCGGTGCGGCGCAGGGCCCGCGCGAACAGCGCCGGGTCGATGGGGCCGTGGATCTCGATGCACTCGGCGGTGTTCTGTGCGGGGCTGTCGGGGTCGAGGGCCTGGGCGAACCACATGCCCGCCTGGGCCGCGGTGAGGGCGAGCCCCGCGGGCTCGGGGGCGGCGGCCTCGGCCTCGGTCCGTTCGGGGGTGCGTACGGTCATGCCGGCTCCCCCAGCAGCGCCCACCAGCGGTCGATCCCCGGCGCCTCGGCAAGGTCGGCGAAGGTGACCTCGGCGCCGTGGTCGCGGCGCCAGCGCTCGATGAGGGTCATGATGCGGACGGAGTCGAGGCCGTAGTCGACGAGGTTCTCGTCGTCGGGGATGTCGGCGGGGTCCTCGCCGAGCACGTCGGCCACGTCGTCCCGGATCTGCTGGATGGTGAGCGCCATGGGGGTCAGCGTCCTTCGAAGATGCGGTCGGCGGTGGTGACGACGGCGCACTTGGCGGCGGCCCAGCGCAGCGCCATGTGGTGGTCGGCCTCGGAGAAGTCGGCCACGGCGTCGGCGACGAGGAACGCCTGGATGTCGCGCATCCACGCGTCGCAGGCGCTCATCAGCACCCCGATGTGCGCGTACACGCCGACGACGATGAGCTGGTCGCGGCCCTGTGCGGCCATCCGCTCGGCGAGGTCGGTGCGGACGAACGCGCTGTACTTCCACTTGGTCAGCACCGTGTCGCCGTCCTGCGGCGCGACGCGCTCGGCGACGGCCTTGAGGCGCTCGTCGTCGGGCAGGCCGGGGCCCCAGAAGTCCTGCTGGAGGCCGCGCTCGGCCGGGGTCTGGCCGCCGGGCTGGGCGCTGTAGACGACGGGGACGCCGCGCTCGCGGCTCTCCTTCGTCAGCCGTTCGACGCCCGCGAGGAGTTCGGTGACCGGGGACGCGTCGGCGGTGAAGGCGTCGAGGAAGTAGTTCTGCAGGTCGTGGACGAGCAGGACGGCGCGGTCGGGGTCGACGGTCCACTGGACGCGGTTGGCCGGGAGGTCGGCCGCGGTGGGCATCGGGTAGGGGGCGATGGCCGGCAGTGCCATGGGGTGCCTTTCAGGTGCTGGGTCGTGCGCTGCGGTGGAGCGGGGCGCCCGGCCCGCTGTGCGGAGCGGGCGCCCGGCCGGTGCTCAGCGCGTGGCGGTCTGCGCTCTGAGCTGCTCGGCGATGGCGGCGCGCAGGTCCTTCTTGGAGATCTTGCCGATGCCGGTCTGCGGGAAGGCGTCGACGAACTCGACGCGGTCGGGGACCTTGTAGGCGGCGAGTCCGCGCTCCCGTACGAACTTCTTCACGGCGACGGGCCGCAGCGGTTCGGCGCCGTCGCGCAGGACGACGTACGCACAGGTCCGCTCGCCGAGGTAGTCGTCGGGCATGGACACGATGGCCACGTCGTGGACGGCGGGGTGGGCGAGGATGTGGTTCTCGATCTCCTCGGCGGCGACCTTCTCGCCGCCGCGGTTGATCTGGTCCTTGGCCCGGCCCTCGACGACGAGGTAGCCGTCCTCGGTCAGGCGCACCACGTCGCCGGTGCGGTAGAAGCCGTCGCGGGTGAAGGACTTGGCGTTGTGGGCGGGGGCCCGCCAGTAGCCGCGGATGGTGTACGGGCCGCGGGTCAGCAGGTGGCCGGTCGCGCCGACGGGGAGGTCGTTGTCCTCGTCGTCGACGACCCGGATCTCGTCGTCGGGGGAGATCGGGCGGCCCTGGGTGGTGACGATGATCTCGTCGGGGTCGTCCAGCCGGGTGTAGTTGACCAGCCCCTCCGCCATGCCGAAGACCTGCTGGAGGGTGCAGCCGATGGCGGGCCCGACGCGCCGGGCGGCCTCCTCGCTGAATTTCGCGCCGCCCACCAGCAGCACGTCGAGGCTGCTGAGGTCGCAGGAGGTGGTGGCGGCGGCCTCGGTCCACACGAGCGCGAGGGGCGGCACCACGCCGGTGATCGTGACGCGTTCGCGCTCGATGAGCGGGAACGCGACGTCGGGGCTGGGCTGCGGGGCGAGGACGACGCGGGCGCCGGCGTAGAGGGCGCCGAGCGTGCCGGGCGAGCTGAGGGGGAAGTTGTGGGCGGCGGGCAGCGCGCAGAGGTAGACGCTGTCCCGGTCGACGGCGCAGATCTCGTTGGAGCCCCAGAGCGAGTACATGTAGTCGTCGTGGGTGCGCGGGATGAGCTTGGGCACGCCGGTGGAGCCGCCGGAGAGCTGGAGGAAGGCGAGGTCGTCGGGGCGGGGCCCGTTCTCGACGGCGACGGGTTCGCGCGCCACGTCGGCGAGCGCGGTGTGCCCGCTGTGCTCGCCGGGGTCCCCCACCACGAACACGTCGCGCAGGGTGGGGACCTGGGCGCGTACCTTCGCCGCCAGCTCGCGGTGGTCGAAGCCGCCGTTGACGTCGGGGATGACGTAGGCGACGGCCTCGGTGAACTCGCAGAAGTAGCGGATCTCGCTCTCGCGGTGGGCGGGCAGCGCGAAGACGGGCAGCGCGCCGATGCGGAACAGCGCGAAGACCGTCTCGAAGAACTCGGCGACGTTGGGGAGCTGGACGACCACGCGGTCGCCCTTGGCGATGCCGCGGGCGAGGAACCCGGCGGCGAGCCGGTCGGCGCGCTCGTCGAGCTCCCCGTACGTCCAGCGGCGGCCGTCGCCGGCGGGGTCGACGATCGCCACCCGGTCGGGGTGGTTCAGCGCGCGCTCGCGCAGCATGGAGCCGAAGGTCTCGCCGCGCCAGTAGCCTGCGGCGCGGTAGCGCTCCGCGTAGTCGGCGGGCCAGGTCGGCGCGTCGGGTATGGCGGGTGTCTCGGGAGTGACTTCGGGTGTTTCGAGGGTCACTGGTCTGCCCCCACGGCGTGCAGGAAGGTACGGAACTTGGCGCCGGTCTCGGCGGTCTCCGCTTCCGGCGTGGACGCTGCGACGATACCCGCACCCGCGTAGAGGCGCAGTGCCCCCCGGTCGGCCTCGGCGCAGCGGATGGTGACGACCCATTCGCCGTCGCCCTCGGCGTTGCCCCAGCCGACGACGCCGCTGTACATGCCGCGGTCGAAGGGTTCGAGTTCGCGGATGACGTCGCGGGCGGTGCCGGTGGGGGTGCCGCAGACGGCGGGGGTGGGGTGCAGGGCGCAGGCCAGTTCCAGCGCGGAGGCGCGGGGTTCGGCGAGCCGGCCGCTGACGGTGGTGGACAGGTGCCACATGGCGGCGGTGCGGACGAGGGTGGGCTGCGCGGGTACGTCCAGGCGCTCGCAGTACGGGTCGAGGGCCTCGCGTACGGCGTCGACGACGACGGCGTGCTCGTGCAGGTCCTTCGCGGACTCCAGGAGGGCCGCGGCGCGGCGTACGTCCTCGGCGAGGTCGGCGCTGCGCGGCACGGAACCGGCGAGGGGGTTGGCGACGAGGCGGTGGCCGCGGCGGGAGACGAGGAGTTCGGGGCTGGCGCCGAGGAGGGTGCGGCCGGGGCCGGTGGGCACGGCGAAGGTGTAGCCGGTGGGGTCGCGGCGGGCCAGGCGCTGGAGGAGGCCGGGGAGGTCCGGCGCGTGGGGGTCGCCGGGCGCGGTGAGTTCGAGGGTGCGGGCGAGCACGACCTTGCTGAAGTCGCCGCGGCGCATGCGGCGTACGGCCTCGGCGACGGCGGCGCCGTACGCGGCGGGCTCGGGGATGGGGCGGATCTCCCAGCGGGCGGCCTCGGGGGCGGCGGCGGGGAGCGCGATCAGCGGGTCCTCGGCGAGCGGCGGCGCCCAGCGGGCCCGCTCGGGCACGGCGAGGGCGGCGGGCGCGTCCTGGTCGAAGGGGACGGCGCCGACGACGATGGGCGCGGGGTCGCCCGCGGCGCGCCGGGCTTCGAGCGTCTCGGCGACGCGGCGGGCCAGCGGCCGCTCGTCGTGGGGTACGTCGGCCCGTATGCCGTGGGTGAGCAGGGTCCGGGTCGGGGAGGCGAAGAAGCGGGCGTCGCCGGGGGCGTAGGCGTCGAGGAGGCCGGTGGCCGCGCCGACGGTGTCGGCGCCGGGGGCGGCGGTGCGGGTCGCCGGCCGGGCGGCGGCCGGGGCCGCGGCGTCCGCCGGGCGGTTCGCGCTCTCGGGGGCGGGGCCCGAGGGCTCCGGGTCCGCCGGGCGGGCGGTGCCGCCGGCGGTGCCGGGTATCGGACGCTCGGCGACGTCATGCGCCCTGGTCACCTGGTGCTCCGTCTCTCCGGCGCTCGTGGCGCCGGCTGGGGTGGGGGTGGTGCTCGCCGCGGCGGGGCCGGTGGGCTCCGGCGGCGTCGGTGCGGGGTGTGCGCGGGGCCGGCCGGGCTCGGGCTGCGCCGGGGGCCGGTCGTGCGCGGGGGCCGCGGGGAGCGGCCGGGCGGGTATCACGGCGTGTCAGGCCCGCAGCGTCGCGCCGCCGTCGACGTAGAGGTCGTGCATGGTGATGTGGCGGGCCCGGTCGGAGACGAGGAAGGCCACGGCGTCGGCGATGTCGGAGGGTTCGGCGATGCGGCCGAGGGGGATGCCGACGCGGTAGGTGGAGGGGTCTCCGTCGATGACGCGCAGCGGGGCCTGCGGGTCGGTCCACATGTTGCGCTGCATGGCGGTGTCGGTGGAGCCGGGCGAGACGACGTTGCAGCGGATGCCGCTGCGGGCGAGCTCCAGCCCGAGGCACTTGGTGAACATGGTGGCGGCGGCCTTGGAGGCGGCGTAGGCGGCCATGCTGGTGCGGGGGACGCCGGCGGCGTTGGAGCCGACGGTGACCATGCAGCCGGCGCGGCGCTCGCTCATGCGGCGGGCGGCGGCGCGGGAGGTGTTGAAGACGCCGGTGGTGTTGACGGCGAAGGTGGCGTTCCAGTCCTCGTCGGTGAGGTCGACGACGGGCGCGGTGTGCAGCACTCCGGCGACGTTGACGAGGATGTCCAGGGGGCCGGCGGCGCGTTCCACGTCGTCCATGACGCGTTCGACGGCGGCGCTGTCGGTGACGTCGGCGAGGTGGGCGGTGACGCGGGCGGCGCCGAATTCGGTTTCGAGCGCCTTGATGCCGTCGGGGGTCGCGTCGAGGGCCGCGACCTTGGCGCCGCGTTCGATCAGTGCGCGGACGACCGCCTCGCCTATGCCCTGTCCGGCGCCGGTGACCAGCGCGACGCGTCCGGCGAGTTCTGGCTGCTGCACGACGGAATCCCCTCCTGGAAGTTAGGTAAGGCTAACCTAACACGCCTCCGAGCCTGGTGAGGAGTGGCGAGCGTCGCATCGGCCGGCGTCCACCACTCCCCCCAACCCGCTTCGCTCTCAGCTCACTTGGCCATGGCCTTCTGGATGTCGTCCAGCACCGACATCGCGGCCAGCGGGCCGCCCAGGCTCGTCCACTTCGAGCCGTCGATCTCGGTGAGGTGACCGTCCTTGACCGCGCCCAGCTGCTGGTACGCCGGCTTCTTCTTCAGCGCCGCGAACAGGTCCGCGTCCTTGCCCTTGGCCGCGAGGGTGCCGATGAACAGCCAGTCCGCGTCGATCTGCTTGATGTCCTCGTCGCTGATCGGCGTGGAGTGGCCCGCGCCCTTCTGGTTCTGGATGCCGGGGCGCTTGAAGCCGAGGTCCTTCAGCACATCGCTGACGAAGACGCCCTGCTGCATGACGGCCGTGCCCTTCCCGGAGTAGCGGGCGACGCTGACCGTCTTGCCGGCGTTCGCGCCGATCGCCTTCTTCACCTCGCCGGCCTTCTTGTCGTAGTCCGCGAGGAACTTCTTCGCGTCGGCTTCCTTGTTCAGGATCTTCCCGGTGAGGGAGAGCGCGGACTTCCAGTCCTTGTCCTTGCCGATCGTCACGACCGTCGGCGCGATTTGCCGCATCTGCGTGAGCACCTGGCGGTCGCTGATCTGGCCCGCCAGAATGACGTCCGGCTGGGCCGCCAGGACCTTCTCCACGTCCGGCCCGGTCACCGCGCCGACCACCGGAATCCCCTGCGCCTTGTCCTTGAGGTACTCCGGGGCGCCCTGCTGGCCGCGGCCCGCGGTGAGGCCGGCCGGCTTCACGCCGAGCGCGAGCGAGCTGTCGAGGTCCATCTCGCTGAGCACGACGACCTTCTTGGGGGCCTTCGGCACCTCCACCTGCGCGCCGGTCACGTCGGTGACCCGTCGGACATCGCCCTTGGCGCCGTCCGCCTTCGCGCTGTCCTTCGTGTCCTTGCCGTCCGAACCGCAGGCGGTGAGGGAGAGCGCGGCGGCGAGGGCGATCGCGGTGGCGGCGGTCAGCCGGGTGCGCGAGGAACGGGGCGAGGACATGTGTGGATCTCCGAGCTCTGGGGACAACATTTCTGGGGCGTTGCGGGTTGTTCGACAGGCGTGAAAACCGGACAACACCTCGTGGGACACGAGGGCATGGCAGAGCGTCGGACGCGTCGGCACAACCCGCCCGAGACCCCACCATGCATTAGGTTAGGCTAACCTCATGCTGGTTGCGCAAGAGGGCGGGGCCCAGATCCCCGCGCCACCCGATGCCGAGCCCCCGATATCCGACGGCTCGCGCGGCCGGGTCCGCTGGACGGCCCTCGCGCTCACCGCGGCGCTCCTCGTCCTCGCCCTGCTCTCGCTGCTCATCGGCACCGGCGGCGAACCGATGGGCCGCGCCCTCGACTTCCTCCTCGGCGACCGGGCCGCCCGCGCCGACGCCCAACTCCACCTGGCCGTCGTCGACGTACGCGTGCCGCGCACCATAGCCGCCGTCCTCGTCGGCACCGCCCTCGGCACCGCCGGCGCCCTCCTCCAGGCCGTCACCCGCAACCCGCTCGCCGAGACCGGCCTCCTGGGCGTCAACTCCGGCGCGGCCCTCGGCGTCGTCGTCGGCCTCACCTACTTCGGCGCCGGCTCCTCGTACGCGATGCTCGTCTGGGCCCTGGCCGGCGGGCTCGCCGCCAGCGCCGTCGTCCTGCTGCTCGCCGCCTCCGGCCGCGGCGCCGGCGCCTCGCCGCTCCGGCTCGTCCTGGCCGGCTCGGCGCTCGGCGCCACCTTCCACGGCGCGACCTCGTACGTGCTCCTGGGCACCAAGTCCACCTTCGACGAGTACCGCTACTGGACCATCGGCTCGCTCGCCGGCATCGAGACCTCCACCGCGCTCACCATGGCCCCGCTCGTCGCCGTCGGCCTCCTCGTCGCGCTCGGCGCCGCCCGCCCGCTCGGCGCCCTCGCCCTCGGCGACGACTCCGCCCGCGCGCTCGGCCACCACCCCGGCCGCATCCGCCTGGTGGTGGCCGGCGCGGTCACCCTCCTCGCGGGCGCCGCCGTCGCGCTCGCCGGGCCCATCGCCTTCCTCGGGCTGCTCGCCCCGTACGCGGCGCGCACCGTGACCGGCCCCCGCATGGCGCCCCAACTCCTGCTCTCCGCCCTCATCGGAGCCGACGTGATGATCGCCGCCGACATCCTGGCGCGCGTCGTCATCCGCCCCTGGGAGACCCCCGTCAGCGTGCTGCTCGCACTCCTCGGCGGGCCGCTGCTCATCTGGATCGCCCGGTCGAACCGGATGAGCGGCCTCGGCGCGTCGGGAGCCTCCGCATGACCGAGCGCCTGACCGAGCGCATGACCGAAGACGGGAGCGAACCGCACGCCGACGCGCCCCTCACCCCGCCCGACAGCGTCGTGCTGCGCACCGGCACCCTCTCCTGGCTCTTCCCGCGCCGCACCGCGCTCGTCTCCGTCGGACTCGCCCTCGTCATCGCCGTCGTCGTCGCCCTCGCGACGTTCGCCAGCTCGACCGGGCTGAGCCCCGCCGACACCCTCGGCGGGCTGCTCGGCACAGGCGACCGGATGAGCGTGATGCTGATCCAGGACTTCCGGCTGCCGCGCATCCTGGTCGGGCTGATGGTCGGCGCGGCCCTCGGCGTCTCCGGCTGCCTCACCCAGACGCTGGCCGGCAACCGGCTCGCCACCCCCGACATCATCGGCGTCAACGAGGGCGCGACCGCCGCCGTCGTCGCCTCCGTCGTGGGCAGCTCGACCGCGATGGTCGGCGACTGGTGGCTCGGCCCGCTCGGCGCGGTCGCCGCCGCCGTCGTCGTGGTCGCCTGCGCGGGCGGCGCGGGCACCCGCGGCTACCGCGTCCTGGTCGTCGGCATCGGCGTGTCCACCCTCGTCGGCGCCGTCACCGACCTCGTGATGTCGCGGCAGAACGAGAACACCGCGGGCGGCGTCTTCCTGTGGAGCGTCGGCAGCCTCAACGGCCGCGACTACACCGTCGGGCGGCCGCTGCTGCTCTGCCTCGTCGTGCTCATCCCGCTCGCCCTCGTCGCCGGCCGCCGCCTGGACGTCATGCGGTTCGACGACGACATGGCCGCCGCCCTGGGCGTCAACATCCGGCTCGTACGCGGCCTCACCCTGGCCCTCGCCGTCGCGCTGGCCGGCGTCGCGGTGGGCATCGGCGGCCCCATCGCCTTCGTGGCGCTCGCCTCCCCCATCCTCGCGGGCCGCCTCTGCGGCCCCACCCGGGTGCCCATCGTGGGCTCCGCGCTGGTGGGCGCGGGGCTCATCGCCGCCGCCGACGCGCTCGGCCGCGTCATCGCCCCCGTCGAGATCCCGGTGGGCGTGGTCACCAGCGTCCTCGGCGGGCCGTTCCTGCTGTGGGTCCTGATCAGCGGCGACGGCCGCTCGCGGGCCCCGAAGCCCTCCCGCCGCTCCTCCAGAAAGGCATGACCGTGGCTGAGAGAACCCACGACCTCGTCGTCGAGCGGGTCGAGGCGGGCTACCCCGGACACCTCGCCGTCCGCGGCGTCGACCTCACCGTGCCGGCCGGCCGCGTCGTCGCCATCGTCGGCCCCAACGGCTGCGGCAAGTCCACCCTGCTGCGCACCATCGCCCGGCTGCACCAGCCCCGGGCCGGCACGGTCAGCGTCGGCGGCGCCGACATCTGGCAGCTCGGCCAGCGCCGCGCCGCCCACCTCGTCTCGCTGCTGCCGCAGGCCCCGCAGGCCCCCGAGGCCGTCACCGTCGCCGGGCTCGTACGGTACGGGCGCCACCCCCACCAGGGGCTGTTCCGCCAGTGGTCCCGCGAGGACGAGCGGGCGGTGCGCGCCGCCCTGGAGGCCACCGGCACCACCGAACTGGCCGGCCGCCGCCTCGACCGGCTCTCCGGCGGCCAGCGCCAGCGCTGCTGGCTCGCCATGGTCCTCGCCCAGGAGACCCCCCTCGTCCTCCTCGACGAGCCGACCAGCGCCCTCGACCTCGGCCACGCCGTCGAGGTCCTGGAGCTCGTCCGCTCGGTGGCCGCCGCGGGCCGCACCGTCGTGATGGTGCTGCACGACCTGATGAGCGCCGCCCGCTACGCCGACGTCATCGTCGCCATGCGCGACGGCGAGATCGTCGCCGACGGCCCCTCGCGGGAGGTCGTGGACGCCGCGCTGGTACGAACGCTGTACGGCATCGACGCCGACGTCCTCGCGGCCCCCGGCGACGGCTCCCCCGTCGTGGTGCCCGCCGCCCGCGCCCCGGAGGCCCCCGCCCCGGCGGCCGTGGGGCGGGGGAAGGCGCAAATGTAGTCTTTGCGGGTGCGCATTCTGGTGGTCGAGGACGAAGAGCGGCTGGCCGACACCCTGCGGCGGGGGCTGGCCGCGGCCGGCCACTGGGTGGACGTCGCGCACGACGGGCGGCGCGGCCTGGAACTGGCCCTGGCCCAGGGGTACGACGCGCTCGTCCTCGACGTGATGCTGCCCGGCCTCGACGGCTACGAGGTCTGCGGGCGGCTGCGGCGGCTCAAGGACCGTACGCCGATCCTCATGCTCACCGCGAAGGACGGCGAGTACGACGAGGCCGAGGGGCTCGACGCGGGGGCCGACGACTACCTCGCCAAGCCCTTCTCCTTCGTGGTCCTGCTGGCCCGGCTGCGGGCGCTCGGCCGCCGGGCCGGCCGAGAGCGGCCCACCACCCTCCAGGCCGGCGACCTGGTCCTGGACGTCGCCGCGCGCGCCTGCCGGCGCGGCACCCGGGAGATCGAGCTGACCACCCGCGAACTCGCCGTGCTGTCCTGCCTGATGGCCGGCAACGGCCAGGCGGTCCCCAAGGCGGACATCCTGCACGAGGTGTGGGACGCCCCCGGCGACATCGACCCCAATATCGTCGAGGTCTACATCAGCTCGCTCCGCAAGAAGATCGACACCCCGTTCGCCCGCCGCTCCATCCGCACCGTGCGGGGCGTCGGCTACCGGGTGACGCCCGATGACGGCTGACCGTCCGCGCCGCCGGCTGCACCGGCTTGTCCCCCGCACCGTACGGGCCCGCGCCACCGCCGCCGCGGCCCTCACCATGGCCGTCATCCTGGCCGCCGGGGGCGGCTGGCTCTATCTCGTGCTGCGCCACAACCTCCTCGACAACGCCGCCGAACGCACCGAGCTGGCCGCCCGCAAGACCGCCGCCGGACTCGGCCCCGAGCCCGGCGACGGGCGCTCCTCGGCCGGTCTCGCCCAACCCGACGGCGGCGTCGACTCCGTCTTCGTCCTGGGCCCGCGCGGGCAGGTGCTCGCGGGCACCGGCCCCGACCCCGCGTCCCGCGCCGCGGGCCTCGCCGGCTTCCGCCCACCCGCCGGGCAGGACTCCGCGAGCCGCGTCCTGTGCTGCGCGAAGGCCGCCGGCGGGCAGCGCAGCGTGGCCGTCGTCGTACGGGCCCCCTCCCCGCGCGGCGACCGCTACGTCTACGGCATCACCGTCCTCAACGACGTCTCCAACGCCACCAGCGCCCTCGCCCTGACCCTGCTGATCGGCGCGCCCCTGCTGATGGCCCTGACCGTCGGCATCGCCTGGGGGGTGACCGGGCTCGCGCTGCGCCCGGTCGCCGCCATCCGCGGCGAGCTGGCCGCCGTCACCGCCCGCGAACTGGACCGCCGGGTCCCGGACCCGGACAGCGGCGACGAGATCGCGCGGCTCGCGCGGACCGTCAACGCGACCCTCGACCGGCTGGAGCAGTCGGTCGGGCGGCAGCGGCAGTTCGTCGCCGACGCCTCGCACGAGCTGCGCAACCCGGTCGCGGCGCTCCGCGCGGAGCTGGAGGTGTCGCTCGCCGGCTCCAGCGACGCGCGGCTCGCCGCGTCCGTACGGCAGGCGCTCGGCGACGCCGACCGGCTCCAGCGGATCATCACGGACCTGCTGCTGCTCGCCCGGCTCGACGCGCGGGTGCACCGCCCGGACCAGGCGGTGGACCTGGCGCTGCTGGCCGCCGAGGAGATCGCGCGGCGCCGCTCGCCGCGGGTGCCCATCACGCTCGCCGCCGACGAACCGGTGCCGGTGCGGGGCGACCACGCGCAGCTGGAGCGGCTGCTGGCCAACCTCGTCGACAACGCCCTGCGGTACGCGCGGTCCGCCGTACGGATCTCCGCGGCCCTGGACCCGGCGGCCGACGAGGCGTCGCTGCGGGTGACCGACGACGGGCCCGGCATCCCGCCGGAGTCCGCGGAGCGGGTCTTCGAGCGCTTCACCCGGCTGCATCCGGCCCGCGACCGGGGCAGCGGCGGCACCGGGCTGGGGCTCGCCATCGCCCGTGAGATCGCCCAGGCGCACGGCGGGACGCTGCGCGTCGAGCCCGCGCCGGACGGCGGATCCGGGGCGCGGCTGGCGGCCGTCTTCCCGACCGGCGCGGCGGACCGGCGGGGCCCGCGTTCCTGAACGCGCCTTCAGGAACCTCAGGTTCTCTTCAGTCGCGGTCCGAGATGATCGGATCAGCCCGTACGGACGTGGTCCCCGCGGGCCGTACCACCGCCTGAACCGGGAGGACGCCCGTGCGTGGACGGAGCACCGAGCCCCTGGCCGTGACCGACACCGGCGGGGCGACCACCCTCACCGGCCCCGGCGAGGAGGCCCACGGCGGCAGATGGCGCGCCGCGTCCGTGGCCGGGAGCCCGCGGCGCACCGAGGCGCTGCTGCTGGTCTTCGTCCTGTTCATCGTCACCTTCGGCTACACCGACGCGGGGCTCGGGCTGACCGGCGAGCTCCCCGACGGGCTGGCCGGTTTCGTGGCCTCGCAGGCGTGCTGCTCGCTGGTGGCGCATATCGCGGTGCGCCGGTTCGCGGCGCGCGCCGATCCGCTGATCCTGCCGCTGGCGATGCTGCTGAACGGCCTCGGGCTGGTCCTCATCCACCGGCTGGACCACTCCTACAAGGAGCGGTGGCACTCCGGCGCGATGGCGCCGGGCCAGCTGGTGTGGACGGTCGTCGGCGTCGGTGTGGCCATCGCGGTGATCGCGGTCCTGAAGGACTACCGGCGGCTCCAGCGCTATATCTACGTGACCATGGCGGCGGCGCTGGTGCTGCTCATCGCCCCGGCGATGTTCCCGGGCGACTCCTACGGCGCGAAGCGGTGGGTGCACCTGGGGGCGCTCACGTTCCAGCCGGGCGAGTTCGTGAAGGTCATGATCGCGATCTTCTTCGCCGGGTACCTCGTCACGCACCGGGACGCGCTCACCCTGACGGGCCGGCGCTTCCTGGGCATGCGGCTGCCGCCGGGCCGGCAGCTCGGCCCGATCGTCACGATCTGGATCATCAGCCTGCTCGTCCTCGTCTTCGAGCGCGACCTGGGCACCTCGCTGATCTTCTTCGGCCTGTTCGTGGTGATGCTCTACGCCGCCACCGAGCGCACCAGCTGGGTGGTCTGCGGCGTGCTGATGGCCGCGGTCGGCGCGTTCGCGGTCGGTTCGATGGAACCGCACGTCAAGGGCCGCATCGTCGCCTGGCTGCACCCCTTCGACATCTACCTGCCGGTGGACCAGCGGCCCCCGGGCCTCGTCTCCGACCAGGCCGCGCAGGCGCTGTTCAGCTTCGGCTCCGGCGGCGTCAGCGGTACGGGCCTGGGCCTCGGCCACCCGGAGCTGATCCAGTTCGCGGGCCGCTCCGACTTCATCCTGACCAGCGTCGGCGAGGAGCTGGGGCTGGCCGGCACCATGGCCGTGATCGTGCTCTACGCGCTCCTCATCCAGCGCGGCCTGCGCACCTCCCTCCTCGCCAACGACCCCTTCGGCAAGCTGCTCTCCCTCGGCCTCGCCGTCGTCCTCGCCCTCCAGGTCTTCGTGGTGGCGGGCGGCGTCACCGGCCTGATGCCGCTGACCGGCAAGGCCCTCCCGTTCCTGGCCCAGGGCGGCTCGTCCATGGTCGCGAACTGGCTGCTCATCGCCGTCATGATCAAGGTGAGCGACGGGGCGCGGCGGCAGCAGGACCTCTAGAACCCCCGTCAGGGGCACCGCCCCCCGCTCACTCGGCGAGCCGCAGCTCCGGTACGCCCTCGGCGGCGAAGCCGAAGGTCTGCGCGTACAGCGAGAACTCGGCCTCCAGCGCGCGGATCATGGAGTCGGCGCGGCGGAAGCCGTGGCCCTCGCCCTCGAAGGCGAGGTAGGCGTGCGGGACGCCGCGGCCCTTGAGCGCTTCGAGGAAGCGCTCGCACTGCGCCGGCGGGCAGATCGGGTCGTCCAGGCCCTGGAGGAGCAGGAAGGGCGAGGAGAGGCGCGCGGCGCGGTGCAGGGGTGAGCGGTCGCGGTAGCGGTCCGGCACCTCGGCGAGCGGGCCGATGAGGGTGTGGAGGTACTGGGACTCGAAGTCGTGGGTGCCGTCGGCTGCCCAGCCGACGAGGTCGAGGACCGGGAAGCTGATGGTTCCGCAGGCGTAGAGGTCGGTCGAGGTGAGCGAGGCGGCCGTGGTCCAGCCGCCCGCGCTGCCGCCGCGGATGGCGAGCCGCGCCCGGTCGGCGGTGCCCTCGTCGGCGAGCGCCTCGGCGACGGCGGCGCAGTCCTCGACGTCGACGACGCCCCAGCTCTCGCGCAGCCGGTTGCGGTAGTCGCGCCCGTACCCCGTCGAGCCGCCGTAGTTCACCTCCACGACCCCGATGCCGCGGGAGGTGAAGTAGGCGGTCTCCAGGTCGAGTACGAGCGGGACGCGGCTGGTGGGGCCGCCGTGGGCCCACACCACGTAGGGCGGCAGCTCGTCGAAGGGGCCCGTGTGGTCGGGGCTGTGCGGCGGGTGGACGTGGGCGTGGATGTCCCGGCCGTCCGGGCCGGTGAAGACGCGGATCAGCGGCTCGGGGTAGTAGGCGGGGTCCACGGGGTCGGTATGCGCGGCGGCGGCGACGCGGCTGCGGCCCGTGCAGGTGTCGAGCTCCACCACCTCGTAGGCGGTGCGGGGGCTGCCCGCGACGCCGAAGACGCGGGTGCCGTGGACCGCCAGTGTGGGGGCCCACTCCGTCCAGGGGCCGGCCGCGTCGACGAGTTCGCCGCTCTCGGGGTCGAGTATGCCGAGCGAGGTGGTGCCGCGGCCGTGGACGACGGCGACGGTGCCGTTCTCCAGCGGTGCGAACCAGCGCTGGCCGATCATCCACAGGGGGCCCGCGAACTCCTCGTCGCGCGGGCAGAGGGGCGTGGCCCGGCAGGTGGCCGGGTCCACCGCGTGCAGGTTCCACCAGCCGGTACGGTCGGTGGCCGCCAGCAGCGTGCCGTTCGCCGCCCATTCGGCCTGGGCGACTGCCTCGCCGGGTCCGCCGAGTACGGTGCGCGCGCCCGTGAGCCCGCCGTCGGCGGCGGTCTCCGCGACGCGCAGTTCCGTGCCGTCCCAGGGCATCCGCGGGTGGTCCCAGGCGAGCCAGGCCGCCTGCCGCCCGTCGGGCGAGAGCCGGGGGCCGGTCACGAACCGGTGCCGGTCGTGGGTCAGTTCGCGGACGGCCTCCCGGTCCTCGGCGGCCGTTCCGTCCAGCGGTACGGCCACGATGACGCGGCGCACGTCGGTCGGGCCCTCGCCGGTGAACTCCTCCAGTACGCACCAGACTTCGCCCCGGTCCAGGTGGACGACGGGGTCCGCCCAGCGCAGCCCGCCGCCGACGGCCGAGACGGGCGTCAGGGGGCGGGGCGGGGCGCCGTCCGGGCCGTCCGGCTCGTACGCGTACAGCCGCTGGTCGGCGAAGTCGCTGAAGACGATCAGCGGGCCGCCCGCCTCGCGCGCCGCGCCCGCCCACGGCTGGCCGCCGTACTCGATGACCCGGGTGCGGACGTTCCACGGCGCGGCCAGCGGCGTCTCCTCGACGCCGTCGGCGCGCAGCCGCATCAGGGCGCGCCGGCCGCCCTCCTCGGGGCGGGGCGCGATCCACCACACCTCGTCGCCGACCGTGCCCAGGAAGCCGGGCCGGCCGTCCCGCGAGGCGGCGAGCGCGGCGTCGATCGGGGAGGGCCAGGCTCCGTAGGGCGCCGTGGTCGTCATGATGGCTGAGCCTCCTGTGGACGAGGGAAGGTGCGGGTCGGATATGCCCGCCGAAGAGGCTTCGGCGGGGCTCGGGCGCGCTGTCACCGGGCCGCGACGCGGCTCGGGCGGGACGGGGCCGCGGTGCGGGCCGGGCGGTTCGCCCGCATCAGGAAGTCGTCGAGCACGCGGACGCCGAAGTGCAGCGCTTCGACGGGCACCCGCTCGTCCACGCCGTGGAAGAGCGCCTGGTAGTCGAAGCCGGCGGGCAGTTTGAGCGGCGAGAAGCCGTAGCCGGTGATGCCCAGCCGGGAGAACTGCTTGGCGTCCGTGCCGCCGGACATGCAGTACGGCACCGGGTGCCCGGTCGGGTCGAACTTCTCGATCGCGGCCCGCATGGCGGCGAACGTCGGGGAGTCCACGGGCGCCTGGAGCGGCACCTCCCGGTGCTGGAACTCCCAGTGCACGTCCGGGCCGGTGAGCCGGTCGAGGGTGGCGTGGAACTCCTCCTCGCCGCCCGGCACCATCCGTCCGTCGACGTGTCCGACGGCGGTGCCCGGAATGACGTTGATCTTGTATCCGGCGTCGAGCATGGTCGGGTTGGCGCTGTTGCGGACCGTCGGGGCGACGAGCGCGGCGGCGGGGCCCAGCTTGCCGAGCAGTTCGTCGACGTCGAAGTCGGCGGCGTCCAGGTCGGCCTCGATGCCGTGCAGCGCCGCCAGTTCGGTGAGCGCGGCCCGTACGGTCGGGGTGAGGCGGACGGGCCACTGGTGGTCGGCGATCCGGGCGACGGCCGCCGCGAGGTTGCTGACGGCGTTGTCCGGGTTCACCTTGGAGCCGTGGCCCGCGGTGCCGCGCGCGGTGAGCCTGAGCCAGCCGGTGCCGCGCTCCCCCGCCCCCACCGGGTAGAGCCGCAGCCCGCCGCCCGCGTGGAAGGTGAAGGCGCCGGACTCGCTGACGCCCTCCGTGCAGCCCTCGAAGAGGTCCGCGTGCTCCTCGGCGAGGAAGCCGGAGCCGACGTCGGCGCTGTCCTCCTCGTCGGCGGTGAAGGCCAGCACGATGTCGCGCGGCGGCCGGACCCCGGCCCGCGCCCAGGCCCGTACGGCGGCCAGCACCATCGCGTCCATGTTCTTCATGTCGATCGCGCCGCGCCCCCAGACCACGCCGTCGCGGATCTCGCCGGAGAAGGGGTGCACGCTCCAGTCGGCGGGCTCGGCGGGGACCACGTCGAGATGGCCGTGGACGAGCAGCGCGTCCGCGCCGGGGTCGGCTCCGGGGATGCGGGCGACCACGTTCGTACGGCCGGGCTCCCGCTCCAGCAGCGTCGGTTCGATGCCGGCGTCGGCGAGGCGCTCGGCGACGTATTCGGCGGCGGGCCGCTCCCGGCAGTCGCCGCCGCCCCGGTTGGTGGTGTCGATGCGGATCAGCTCGCTGGTGAAGCGGACGACCTCGTCGAGCGCCGCTCTGTCCACCCGGTCGTCGCCGGCGTCTTCGCCGCCCTTGCCGTCCTTGCCGTCGCTCAGGGACTCCTCAGCCATACTGCTCCTCCACCGCGGCCGACACGACGGTGGTGACCGCCTTGAACGCGCGGATGCCCTCGTACATGGTCGTCGTGGTGTAGGCGACGCGGCGCTCGCCGGTGATCTCCACGCCGGGCACCACGGTCGCGGCGCCCGCCAGGTGTTCGGCGTCGAACTCGATCTCCACGGTGTGCGGCCCGGCCTGCACCGGTTCGTGCCGCCGCGCCAGGGGCACGGCCTCCCGCGCCGCGGCCCTGATGTCGGACGCGGTACGCGCCGGGGTGCGGCAGACCGCCGCGTACCGCGACACGTAGTCCTTCACCGCGACCGAACGGGCGCGCGGCGCATAGCCCTTGGCGTCCTCGCACGTCAGGTCGTCGCCCGTCACCAGCACCACGGGCACACCGTATTCGGCGACGACCAGGGAGTTCAGCAACCCCTCGCTGGCCCGCGCGCCGTCCGCCCAGACGCCGGTGATGGAGTTGGCGAGGTAGGTGTGGGCGAGGACGCCTGCCGTGCCGGCCCCGGTGTGGTAGCCGACGAAGGCGATGCCGTCCACGTCGCCGTGTTGCACGCCCTCGACCATGCTCAGGGTCTTGTGCTTGCCGACGAGCAGTTGGGCCCGCTCGTCGAGCTCCTCGACCAGGAGGTTGCGCATGGACCAGTGCGCCTCGTTGACCAGCACCTCGTCGGCGCCCCCGGCGAAGAACCCGGCCACGGCCGCGCTCACGTCCGAGGTGAACAGATGCCGGCAGCGCTCCCACTGCGAGGCGCCCGGCAGCACATCGGCCGGCCAGGTGACCCCGGTGGCGCCCTCCATGTCCGCGGAGATGAGGATCTTCACCATGCACCAGTCCTATCGCAGGTGGGAGGCTGTGCGCAGCAGTCCGGACGACACCTGACGGCATCGATTCCGCCGGCGCCGGGCCATGCCCCACCCTAACCAGCCCGCCTTGCGACTCCCTGTGAGGGCGCGTACACGTTCCGGACTGTGCCCTTCCGTCCCACTTCCGTCCCGCGCGGCCGCGCGACTTTCGTCGTGGCGGGCCGCTACCAACGGTGACTGCGGCCGTGAAGTGAGCTGTCTACCGTGGTCGCGTGAGACTTGTGAACAACGGGGGAACCGGGGGAAGCGTGGTGGACGAACTGCGCCGGGCGCCGCGGCGGCTGGCCGAGGCGTTCCGGCGGCTCTTCGCGCCCGGCATGTGGCCCGTCGGCCGGATCATCGGCGAGACGCTGCTGAGCGCGGTGCTGGGACTGCTGTCGCTGGCGCTGGAGGACACGGCCGGCGACGCGCCGCGGACCATCGTGGTAGCGGTCGCCGTGGCGCTGCTGTCGCCGCTGCGCCGGGTGCTGCCCGCGACGGTGCTGCTGCTGACCGCCGTCGGCGGGATCGTGCTTCCGGGCCTGCTCCCGCTGGTGCCCGCCGCCGCCTGGTCGGCGGGGAAGCGGATCGCCGCACACGGCCGGGCCACCGCCGTCTTCGCCTCCGCGTACGTGCTGAGCGTCGCCGTGTCGCTGGCGCAGGACCTCCCCCGCGTCCTCCTGTCGTCCGTGGTCTTCGGCGCCCTGCTGATGCTGGCCTTGGTGCTGCTGCCCGGCCTGATCAGCCGCTACTCGTCGCAGCGCCACACGCTGCTGGACACGCTGCGCGACTACAACGCCCAGCTGCTGCGCGAACGCGAGATGATCGCCGGTCAGGCCCGGCTGCGGGAGCGCCAGCGCATCGCGCAGGACATGCACGACAGCCTCGGCCACCAGCTCGCGCTGATCTCCGTGCACACCGGAGCGCTGGAGGTCGACAGCGAGCTGACGGGGCGGCAGCGGGAGGCCGTCGGCGTCCTGCGGGAGGCGTCCGTGACCGCGATGCGCGAACTGCGCGAGGTGGTGGGGCTGCTGCGGGACGGCACCCAGGCCCCCGACCCGCAGCAGGAACCGGGCCCCGCCGCGGGCGTCGTGGACGGCATCGAGGCCCTGGCGCGGTCCTCCCGCGCCGCCGGCACGAGCGTGGTCCTGCGCCGCGCCGGGGAACCGCGCCCCCTCACCCCGGCCGCCGACCACGCCGCGTACCGCGTCGCGCAGGAGGGGCTGACCAACGCGCACAAGCACGCGCCGGGCGCGCCGATCGAACTCGCCCTGCACTACGACGCGGACTCGCTGGTCGTGGAGGTCGTCAACGGCCCGGCGCCGGCCGGGGCCGGGCGGGCCGCGGTCAGCGGCGGCCAGGGGCTGACCGGGCTCGGCGAGCGGACCCGGCTGGTCGGCGGCATGGTGCACGCCGGTCCGACGGCGGACGGCGGGTTCCGGCTGGCGGGGGTGCTGCCGTACGCCCCGGCCGGGCCGGACGCGCCCGCGCCGGGCCCGCGGCCGGCGACGTTCGTCGACTCGGCCGACGACCTTCGGCGGCAGATCCGGACGGGCTCCCACGGTGACAGTGATCCGGTCATCGAAGGGAACGGCCTGCCCAAGGAGCTGGCGAAAGCAGTGAGCAGAAACAAGCGGCGCGGGGGCTGCGCCCTGGGGTGCGCGGTCGTGGCGCTGGTCGTCGTGGCCGCCCTCGTCGCCGGGGGGATCAAGCTCTGGGACGTCGTGCAGCGGAGCATGATAGAGCCGGATCAGTACGACGCGATCAAGGTGGGGCAGTCCGAGAAGTCGGTGCGCGACCGGCTGCCCGACGGCAAGTCCTTCCTGACCGAGGGGCTGGGCAAGGGCGCTCCGCCGAAGCCGGCGGGGGCCGCGTGCCTGAGCCTGCTGTCCAGCGAGGACACGGACGACATCAACGAGGACTTCGTCTTCCGGTTCTGCTTCAAGGACGGGCGGCTGGTCGAGAAGAAGAGGTTCCTGGTCAAGTCGTAGCGGCCGGGCCCGGGCCGTACGCCGTCCCCGGGGCCGGTGGGCCGGGCGGGCGGCCCGGTCGGGGATGATGTCCCGGCAGCCGCGCGCCGCATGTGTACGACCGACCGCTCAGGCCAGCAGGAGAGTAGTGATCAGGGTCCTCATCGCCGATGACGAACCGCTCATCCGAGCCGGTATCCGGATGATCCTCACCTCCGCCGACGACATCGACGTCGTCGCGGAGGCGGGCGACGGCCGGGACGCGGTGGAGCTGGCCCGGGCGCACCGCGCGGACGTCGTGCTCCTCGACATCCAGATGCCGGTCATGGACGGGCTGACGGCCCTGGCCGAACTGCGCCGGTCCCGGCCCGACGCGCGGGTGCTGATCCTGACGACGTTCGGTGAGCAGGAGAACGTGCTGCGGGCCCTGTCGGGAGGGAGCGCGGGCTTCCTGCTGAAGGACTCGGCGCCGGCGGAGCTGATCGGCGCGGTACGGGCCGCCGCGGCCGGCGACGCCTATCTGTCGCCCGCGGCCACCCGGCACGTCGTGGACTCCCTGGCCGCGGGCGACACCGGCCGCCGTGCCGAGGCGGCGCGGAACCGGCTCGCCACCCTGACCGACCGCGAGCGGGAGGTCCTGGCGCTGCTGGCCCAGGGGCTGTCCAACGCGGCGGCGGCCCGCCGCATCCACATGAGCGAGGCCACCGTCAAGACGTACGTGAGCCGCATCCTGACGAAGCTGGAGTGCGAGAACCGCGTGCAGGCGGCGCTGCTGGCGAGGGACGCGGGGCTGGAGGGCTGAGGGAGGGGCGGGCGGCGTGGCGCTTATGGGCCGGCGGGCAGGCGGCGTCGCGCTTACGGGCCGGCGGACGGGCGGCGTCGCGCTTACGGGCCGGTGTGCGGCCCGTACGGAACCGGCCTGTCGGGCCGCGCGGGGCCCGGCCGGAACCGCCCGGTCGGCGGGACCGGAGGGAATACCCCCGTTCCCCACCGGGGTTCCGTCGTCATGGCTGCCACACGCGCTGGTACGAGCGCTGTCACGAGCGATCCGCGGGTTCTGCGCTACGCCGCTTTCTCCGACGACCCCGCCGGCGGGAACCCGGCCGGGGTCGTCCCGGACGCGTCCGGCCTCGACGACGCCGCGATGCTGGACATCGCCGCCGGGCTGGGCTACTCCGAGACCGCGTTCCTCACCCCGCCGCCGAAGAGGTCGGCGGACACCTCCGGCCGTTCGTTCACGATCCGCTACTTCAGCCCGCTCGCCGAGGTCTCCTTCTGCGGGCACGCGACCATCGCCTCGGCCGTGGCGCTCGCGGAGCGGATCGGCCCCGGCGACCTGGTCTTCGCCACCCCGGCCGGGGTGGTGCCGGTCTCCGTGGAGTCGGCGGACGGAGTGCTGCGGGCCACGCTCACGAGCGTGGAACCGCGGGTGCGGGAGGCCGCTCCGGAAGACCTGGACGAGGCGCTCGCCGCTCTCGGCTGGGCCCGCGAGGACCTGGATCCGGGCCTTCCGCCGCGGATCGCGTTCGCCGGGGCGCACCATCTGATCCTGGCCGCCGCCACCCGCGAGCGCCTGGCCGATCTGGACTACGACTTCGACCGGCTGGCGGCGCTGATGCGCCGTCTCGACCTCACGACGCTCCATCTGGTGTGGCGGGAGCCCGGCGACGGGCATGTCTTCCACGTCCGCGACCCGTTCCCGGTGGGCGGCGTGGTGGAGGACCCGGCGACCGGTGCGGCGGCGGCCGCGTTCGGCGCGTACGTCCGCGAACTGGGCCTGGTCGCGCCGCCCGCGACGCTCACGCTCCACCAGGGGCACGACCTGGGCCGTCCGGGGCTGCTCACCGTGGAGCTCCGCGCGGGCGACCCCCGCTCCCACGTCTCCGGCACGGCCACCGTCATCCCCGAGGACATCCCCGACGACGCGATCTGATACGTATATCGGTCTACTTGCCGCACCCGTGTGACCAGCCGCCGGCCGGCGTGACGTCGTGGGCCGGCGCTACGGGGGGGCGGCTTCGGCCATGGACAACGGCGGCATCGTCATCGGGCTCGTGATCGTCGTGCTGGTGCTGCGCCGACAGCTGGGTACGCGGCCGGTGCACGGAAGGGGCCCGGTGATTCTGCTGGGGGTGCTGGGGCTGCTCGGGATCGCCGCGCTCGCCTTCGGCGTGGCCTCCGTGGTGCAGTACCACCCGCTGGGCGCCGCGACCATCGCCCTCACGGCGGCGAGCCTCGCCGTCTCGGCGGGGTTCGGGGCGGCGCGGGCCCGCACGGTGCGGGTGTGGCACGCGGCGGAGGGCCGGGCGCTGCGCCGGGGCACGGTGGCCACCGCGGTGCTGTGGTTCGTCTCGATGGCGGTCCACATCGGCATGGACCGGTGGATCGACCACACCACGGGCGTCGGGATGCTCGGCCTTTCGACGCTCTACCTCTGTCTGGCGGTGACTCTCACGGTGCAGCACCTGTGCGTACGGCGCCGGGCGGCGACCGCCTCCTGAGGGGCCGGCCCGCCCGTACGCCCGTACCCTCCCCCGGTCTTCCGCTCCGCCCTCGCCTCGCGGCGGCCCGCCGGTCGAACGGCGGGCGCCGGGAGGCGGGCGGGGCGCGGAGGCACCAGAGTGGAGGGGGACCAGGCAGCCGACCGGGAGTGTGCGCATGGCCGATGTCACCGTTTCTCCGCCGTCACGCCGGGAGAACGGGCCCGCTGACCGGGCGGCGGACGGCGGCGCGCCGAAGGAGGCGCGGCGGGCGACGGCCGCACGGTTCGCCGCCGTCGCCGACCTCATCGCCGCGGGACGGCTGGAGTTCCCGCTGCCCGGCTCCGGCCGGACCGGGCGCCGCCTCGCGTCGCTGCGGGCGGTCGCGGAGGAGGATCTCTCGCTGGCGCGGCTGGTCGAGGGGCATGTGGACGCCCTCGCGATCCTCGCGGAGCTCGGCGGGCCGGCGCCCGCGCCGGGACAGCGGTGGGGCGTATGGGCCGCGGAGCCGCCCGGAGCGGGGCTGACGGCCGTCCGCACGGCAAACGGCTGGCTGCTGTCCGGGCTCAAGCAGTACTGCTCGGGCGCGCACAGCTGCACGCACGCCCTGGTCACGGCGCGGGCCCCGGACGGGCGGCGGCTCTTCGCCGTCCGTACGGGCACCGGCTGCGAGCCGGTGCCCGGCACCTGGCAGGCCATCGGCATGGCCGGCAGCGACACCCCCGACGTGACGTTCTCCGAAGTGCCCGGCGCCGCCGTCGGCGGCGTCGAGTCCTACGTGCGGCGGCCCGGCTTCCAGCACGGCGGCATCGGCGTGGCCGCCTGCTGGTACGGCGGTGCCCTGGCCGTGGCGGCGGCCCTGCGCCGCGCCGCCGAGCGGCATGCCGACCCGCACACCGACGCTCACCTCGGGGCGGTGGACGTCCAGTTGCACGCGGCGGAAGCGGTCCTGCGGCAGGCCGCCGAGGAGATCGACGGCGACCCGCGGGACGAGCGGCACGGGGCCCGCGAGCGCGGCATGCGGGTGCGGGCCTTCGTGGAGTCCGTCTGCGCCGACGTGCTCGCCCGCGTGGGGCGGGCCACCGGCGCCGGTCCGCTCTGCCACGACCCGCGGCACGCCCGAGCCGCCGCCGACCTGGCCGTCTATCTCCGCCAGCACCACGGCGAACGCGATCTCGCGGCGCTCGGCGCGCTGCTCGCCCGGCCGGGAGCGGACCGGTGAGCGGCCCCCGCTCCCGGTACGCCGATCCGCTCCAAGCCCCCGGCACCGAGGAGAGCGTGTGGCGGTCCTGGCCGGGCTGGGCGGCGCTGCCCGAGGCGCGGCTGCCGCGCCGGGGCCGCGTCGTGGTGGCGGCGGCCCATCCGGACGACGAGGTGCTCGGCTTCGGCGGGGCGATGTCCCTGCTGGCCGGGGCCGGTTCGGCGCTCACGGTCGTCTCCGTCACCGACGGCGAGGGCTCGCATCCGGACAGCCGCGTGGTGACCCCGGCGGCCCTGGCCGAGCGCCGCGCCGCGGAACGGCGGGCGGCCCTGGGCGAACTCGGCGCGCCGGAAGCGGAGATCGTCCGGCTCGGCGTCCCCGACACCCGAGTCGCCCGCCACGAGCGGGCTGTGACGCGGGCGCTCGCGCCGCTGCTGCGGGGCGCCGCGCTGCTGGCCGCGCCGTGGACCGGCGATGTGCACGGCGACCACGAGGCGGCGGGCCGCGCGGCCCGCGCCGCGGCGGCCGAGGCCGGCGTGCGCTGCCTGCTCTACCCGGTGTGGCTGTGGCACTGGGCGCGCCCCGGCGATCCCCGGGTCCCCTGGGGGGAGGCGGCGCGCATCGTCCTTCCCCCGGAGGCGCGGCGGCGCAAGGCGGCGGCCGTCGCCCGGTTCGTCAGCCAGACCGAGCCCCTCGGGCCCGCGCCGGAGGAGGCGGCGATCCTTCCGCCGGAGGAGATCGCACACCATCTGCGTGACGTGGAGGTCGTTTTCCCGTGAGCACACCGTCCACCCCCTCCACACCGGCCTCGTATTTCGAGGCCCAGTACCGGGACGCGGCCGACCCCTGGCACTTGGCGGAGCTCTGGTACGAACACCGCAAGTACGAGCTGACCGTCGCCTCCCTGCCCCGGCGCTGCTACCGTCGCGCCTTCGAACCCGCTTGCTCCGTCGGGGAGTTGACGTCGCGGCTGGCGGAGCGGTGCGATTCCCTGCTGGCCTGCGACCGGGTTCCGGCGGCCGTGGAGAGCGCGGCCCGCCGTACGCGCGACCTCCCCAACGTCGAGGTGCGCCGCCTCACCGTGCCCGAGGAGTGGCCCGAGGGCGACTTCGATCTCATCGTGCTCTCCGAACTGCTCTACTACTTCGACACCGAGACCCTGGACCGGTTGCTGACCCGCACCGTCGACGCGCTGGAGCCGGGCGGCACGGTCGTCGCCGTCCACTGGAACCACCGGGTGGCCGAACACGTCCGTACCGGCGCCGAGCTGGCCAGCGTCCTCGCGTCCGTACCGAGCCTGGCCGTGACGGGCGAGCACTTCGAGGAGGACTTCGTCCTCCAGACGCTCAACCGGCGGCTCCCGGACGGCTCCGCCCCGCCGTCCCCCGCCGCCCGCGAGGGCCTGGTGTGAGACCGCGCGCCATCGCCGTCGTCGTACCGGCGCACGACGAGGAGGCCCTGCTGCCCCGCGCGCTGACCGCCCTCGACGCCGCCCGCGGGCACGCCGCGCCGACCGGGGTGCGCGTGGTCACCGTGGTGGCCGCCGACAGGTGCCGGGACGCCACCGCGGCGATCGCGCGGCTGGCCGGCGCGCACGTCCTGCCCGTGGACTACCGCAATGTGGGCCTGGCCCGCGCGGCGGCCGTCGCGCACGCGCTGGACGTCCTGGGCGGGCCGGCGGGCGTCTGGGTGGCGTCCACGGACGCCGACAGCGCCGTGCCCGCCGACTGGCTCGCCTTCCACGCGGCGCGCGGCCGGGAGGGGTGGGACGCGGTGGTGGGGACTGTGACCGTCGACGCCCGGTCACCGGCGGCGCGCGGGGCGGCTGCGCGCCACCAGCGGCTCTACTACGCCACCAGGCCCCCGGACGGCCCATGGCGCCATCCGCATGTGCACGGCGCGAACCTGGGGGTGAGCGCCGAGGCGTACGTGCGCGCGGACGGCTTCCCCCCGCTGCCGCTCGGCGAGGACCAGGCGCTCGTCGCCGAGTTGGTCCGCCGGGGCGGGCGCGTCCTGCGGACCCCGGACTGTCCCGTCGCGACGTCGGGGCGGCTGCGCCCGCGCGCCCGCGGCGGCTTCGGCGACGACTTGGCCGCCCTGGCGGCGCGCGGCTGAACCGCGCCCTTAGGCCCCGGACCCGTGCGGCTGGGGGCGGCCGGAGCCTCGGATGTACGGGCGCACACCGGCGACCGGTTGTCAGTGCCGGCCGCGGGCGCTGGCCGAGGCGCCGCGCAGGAGGCGGGCGAAGGCGCGGAAGGGCACGATGACGGCGTAGGAGATGGCTCCGCCGATGGCGCGGAAGACGGCTGCGATGGCATTCAGCATGGCTGTTCCTCCAGAAGGGCCGGCTGGTGGTGCCTCGCTTCACGCCGGCGATCGGGCCGTCGGCTCAGCGGCCGACGGCTTTGCGGAGCTGTTCCTTGTTCATGGTGGAGCGGCCGTCGATGTTCTTCTTTTTCGCTTCCTCGTAGAGCTGGTCCTTGGTCGGGCTCACGGGGCCCTTGTGCGAGCGTTCGCCGCCGCGTTGAGAGGCGGATTTGGGGTCGCGGGTCGAGGTTTTGCTCGCCGTTTTGGATTCGCCGGTGCGGGCGCGCTCCTTGTTCACGGTGCGCGAGGCGATTTCCTTCGCGCGCTTTTCGGAGGAGCCGCGTTCCTCGGCCTGATCCTTGATGTGCTCGTACTGACGCTCGCGCTTCTTGTTCGCACCTGCGGGCATGATGTCGCTCCTGGTTCTGACTCGCTCTGGCTTTCCCGGACTGGCTCTGTCCGGCTTCGGGAATGCGTTTCACGTGTTCCTGGCCGCCCTGACGCACCGTCGCATCTCCTCCGCGTACGGCAGCGCGATGCAGGCGCCGATGGCCACCGCGAGCCCGCCGAGGTAGCGGGCCGGGAGGGGACGGTCCTTGGGGAGCAGCTTCCAGTCGTCACCGTCCGGGCCGCCGCGCGACAGGGCGCGCACCTGGTCGGCGTGGAGGCAGCAGGTGAACGCCAGCGCCGCCAGCGGCAGCACCTCCAGGAAGCTGTGGATGTGCTGTTCCACCGGCCGCACCTCCCGCTCGCCCGTCGCCAGGCTCACGTCCCACAGGGCGGTGGCGCCGTGCACCGCCGCCGCGCCGCCCATGACCGACAGGACAAGCGGATTGATCTTGGCGAGCAGGCCCATGGCCACCGGGACGCCTGCCTCCGTCATCATCAGCGCGTGCAGCGCCGATTCCCGTACGCCGCTGGTGTCCTCG
Source organism: Streptomyces sp. NPDC050617 (assembly GCF_040654795.1). Taxonomy (NCBI): domain Bacteria; kingdom Bacillati; phylum Actinomycetota; class Actinomycetes; order Kitasatosporales; family Streptomycetaceae; genus Streptomyces; species Streptomyces sp. NPDC050617. The sequence continues at coordinate 101,958 of NZ_JBFAIS010000014.1, forward strand.
ATGCGGGTGCGCCGATGCATGATCCAGTCCGCCACCGCGGGCACGAACCACAGCGGCACCACTCCGTACATCAGAAAGCGGCGGTTGACGTCCTCGACGTCCAGCGAGTGCGGCGGTACGGGCAGGTCGGGCGGGCGCCGCCAGCGCCGCCAGGCCCGGACCACCGGGCTGTGACGAAGATCCATGACACCTCCGGGGTCGTTGCCTGTGCTGCCGCGCAGCCGGTTCCCCGCCTGGTCGGGGCCCGGTCGTCGACGGGTGCCCCGGGAGCCGGACCCGACACCTCTCCCAGCCAACCAGGCCGCGGGGCACTCGGCATGTCGGACGGGCCCGCGGGGGCCGCAAGCGGGCTCTCCCGCCTCCGGTCACCCAGCGGTGACCAGCCGCGACGCTCCGCGTGCGGGGCCGGCCGTGCGTACGTACGCTTCACCGTGAGCCACGCGGGCACTCGGGACGGACGGGTGCGGGAGGAGGCCCCCGGCGAGCGGCGGGCCCCCGCGCCACGGGACAGTGCCACGAGCCGGCGCGTCGTGGCGTACGACGAGTGCCTCACGGCATACGAGAGGAGCAGGAGTGTCCGCCTCAGAGTCCGACGGTGACCACCGCAATTCGTCCGACCGGTCCCGGCAGGCGCCCGCCGCGGCGGCTCCCGAGGACGGCGGGCAAGCGTCCTCGCAACGGGGCGCGGCCGGGCCGGCGCATGACGCGTACGCGCATCAGGACGACCGCGCGGATCCGGACTGGAACATCATCCGCAGCGTGAACTGACCGGCCTTCCCTGCCCGTCGGGCGGCTCGGCCCTGCCGGTGGTCAGGCCCGGCAGGTGGTCAGGTCCTGCCGGTGGTCAGGAACGGCCGTGCTCCGTGCCGAGGCCGAGCGAGGCGGCGACGGCCTGGACGTTCTCGTAGCGCTCGCTGTCGGGGAGCCGGTCGGCCAGGTCCAGCAGGCGGTCCGGGGCGTGGTGTTCGCGCAGGGACTCCAGGACGGCGGAGCGGTCGGCCGGGTAGATGCCGCGGCCGAGGTGGCGGGCGAGGTCGGAGCGGATGGACACGTCCCGTTCGGTCATCCCGCGGGGTACGCCCGTACCGGCCGGGGCGCCGGTGCCGGATTCGGCGGCGGGGTCGCGGGCGACGGCCGGCTGGTCCTCTCCGGAGGGCTGGAGTTCGTGCTCCTCGTCCGTGCGCAGTGACCGGTCGGCGTTCAATTCGCCGCGCAATTGCTTCTTCATCATGTCGTCGCGCGCGGGACCGGTCTTGTCCGCGCCGTGCTGCATGGCCATTTCCGCCTCCTGGGGTGCGGGCGCATATACCCGATACGCCTGTCGGCAACGGCCGCGGCCCGGTATCCGTACGTTCCACGGGCCCGGCTTCCTCACATCTCCGGCTTAACAGGCGTGCCGTGGACTTTCAACTTCTGCCGGGATCCGCGTGGCGGCTCCGGGGGCGGGAGGGGATCTGTGGGCATTCCCACAGACATGTGTTGCAGTGGATCGAGAAAGGGAACCCGCAAGGACGCCGGAACACGCGCCAACGGCGCTGGAACACGCATCCCGAAATACCGAGGAGGAAGTGCCATGCAACTCTCATTCCTCAAGCCCGTCGGCGACCGGCCGGGCCCCTGGGCGTCGGTCTACGTCGACACCACGCACAACACCGAGGACGCGGACAAGCGGCAGGAGCTGGCGGCCCGCGCCACCGCCGCGGAACTGCGCGAGCAGGGCGCGGACGACGCCACGGTGCGGGCGGTCCACGACCGGCTGACCGGAGCGGGCGAAGAGGGCACGACGGCGTCGGCGGGGCGTGCCCTCTTCGCTGCCGGCGGTGACGTGGTGCTCGATGTGCCCCTCCCCGGCGCCCCCTCCGCGCCGTTCGCGGAATGGGGCCCGCTGCCCCGGATCGCGCCCCTGGTCGAGACGGTCGGCGAGGCGCCGGTCTGCCTCGTCGTCTCCGTGGACCGCACCGGGGCGGACTTCGCGCTGCGCGCCGCCGGGAGCGGCGGCGGCGACGGCTCCGACGCCGGCCACGTCAGCGGCGCCGACTGGCCGATCCACCGCACGGCCTCGGCCGACTGGTCCGAACGCCACTTCCAGAACAGGGTGGAGAACACCTGGGAGCACAACGCCGGCGAGATCGCCGACGCCGCGGCCGAGGCGTTCGAGGAAAGCGGTGCCAGCGTGCTGCTGCTGACCGGCGACGTCCGCGAACGCCGGGCCGTACACGACAAGCTCCCCGAGCCCGTACGGGCCGTGGCGTACGAGAGCGAGCACGGCGGCCGGGAGCCCGGCGCGGCGCACAACGCGCTCCTGGAGCGGGACCTCGCCCAGGTCCTCGCCGATTACGAACGCGACCGGGCCGCCGCCGCCATGGACCGCTTCCACGCGGGCGCGGAGCCCGTCGGCGGCACCGCCCCGTACGCGGCGGCGGGCGTCCCGGCCCTCGTCGAGGCCGCGCGGGAACACCGCATCGCCACGCTGATCCTGGGCCACAACGGCTCGGACGCGGCCCGCGAGGTCTGGGTCGGTCCGGACCCCGACCAGGTGGGCGTGCGCGCCTCGGACCTCCAGTACCTGGGCGAGGTGAGCCCGTCGTCGGCGCGCGCCGACGACGCCCTGGTGCGCGCCGCGGTGGCGAGCGGCGCGGACGCCGTCGTGGTCAACGACCCCGCCGACGTCCCCTCGGGCGGCCTCGGCGCGGTCCTCCGCTGGACGGAACCCGCGCGCCAGGGCTGAGCGCCTGGTCCCCTGCGCGGCCTGCCGACAGCGGTGCTGTCACAGGCCGCGCAGGGTGCGGATGCGGTCGGCGCGGGAGCGGCGCACGATGTCGGAGGCGGGGGCGAGGCGGTCGAAGCCGTGGGGGCAGCCGGGGTGCAGGTGCAGTTCGGTGGAGATCCCGGCGGCGGTGAGGCGGCGGGCGTAGTCGAGGCACTCGTCGCGGAAGATGTCCAGCTCGCCCACCTCGATGTACGTGGCGGGGAGCCCCGTGAGGTCGTCGGCTCGGGCGGGGGCCGCGGCGTAGGGCACGTCGGGGGCGCCGACGGCGTCGCCCAGCAGGGCGTGCCAACCCGTGTAGTTGTAGTCCCAGTTCCAGCCGGTGAAGGGCGCGAGGACGGGGTCGGGGCGGGTGTTGCGGTCGTCGAGCATCGGGTAGACGAGGATCTGCCGGGCCAGTTCCACGCCGCGGTCGCGGGCGAGCAGGGCCGTCCCGGCGGCCAGTCCGCCGCCGGCGCTGTCCCCCATGACGGCGATGCGCGCCGGGTCGACTCCGAGTTCGGCCGCGTGCTCGGCGAGCCAGGCCAGCCCCGCCCAGCAGTCCTCGACGGGGGCGGGGTGGGGGTGTTCGGGTGCGCGCCGGTAGTCCACGGCCAGCATCGGCACCCGGCTCTCGGCGACGTACCCCGCCACCGTACGGTCGAACAGCCGGACGGAGCCCAGGATCATGCCGCCGCCGTGCAGGTAGAGCACCGCCGGGCCGGGCCGGCCCGGCTCCTCGCCGGAGTGCGGCGGGGTGTACCAGCGCAGCGGCACCCGCTGCCCGTCGTGGGATTCGGCGGTGAACTCCCGTCGGCCGACGTCCGCGGATTCGGGCATCGCGGCTTCCGCGGCCGCGAGGCCCGCCTCCCCCTCGGCGCGCAGCCGCCGCCAGTCGCCGCGGTCCGCGGGCGGCGGCGGTGGTCCCGCCGCCATGCGCTGTGCGATGGCGGGGACGAGTTCGGGGTGGAGCGCGAAAGCCATGCCGGTCTCCTCACGACGCACGATTCACGATCGGTGATCCGTACCAGGATGGCCGTCGCGCTCCGCCGCCCCGGCGGCGGGTCTCACCCCGTCGCCGTCCCGAACGGCAAGTAGTCCGTCTCGTAACCGAAGTAGCGCGGACCGGTGAGGGCGAGACCGGCCGGCGAGGTCCACCGGGGGTCGCAGCGCGCCGCGAGGACGCTGACGCGCAGGCCGTAGCGGAGCCCCTCGGTGGTGACGGGCGAGCCGGTCTCGCTGTCCAGGACGCAGATCAGGTCCGGTGTCGTCGCGACGGTCACGCCGTCCCGCGTGGCGAGCAGGTGCTCGTTCTGGAAGTCGAGTTCGAGCACCCGGCCCGCGTCGTCGCCGATGCCCTCCAGCCGGGCCCGGCCGCGCGCGAAGCCGCCCTCGGTGCGCCGTCCGACGTCGACGACCTTGCCGGTGAGCAGGGGGATGCCGGAGAGCATGGCGCGGGCGGCGGCCACCGGGTCGGTGTGCGCGGCGCGCGCCTCGCGGACCGCCGCTCCGAGGCACCCGGCCAGTGTCAGCGTCGCCGGTACGAGGCCGTCGGCCAGCTGGTCGCCGCGGAGCACCGTGTCCACGCAGGAGATCTGGCAGCCGAGTTCCACGCAGACGGCGCGGGCGATGCGCTCGGCGGCGTGGTTGTCGACGGCCTCGACGATGATGGTGTTGCCCTTGTCGTCGGCGAGCGCCATCGGCGAGTTGGCGACGCCGATGAGGCCGGGCAGCACCATCTGGAGTTCGGGGAAGGCGCGCCCCATCGCGTCGCCGTCGACGATCGGCAGGCCGGCCGCGGCGGCGCAGGCGATGGGCAGCATCGAGTTGACGCCGCCGATCTCGATGGGCGTGATGTGGGTGGCGGGGCGGCCGAGGTGCTTCTCCAGGGCGCGCAGGGCGGTCAGTTCCTCGCCGCCGTTGGGGACGCGTTCGAGGAGGACGGTGGGCGCGCCCATCCCGGCGACGGGGACGACGGTCGCGTCGGCCGGCACCTCGTCGATGGCGACGACCGGCACGGGCCCGTGTGCGCGGATGGCCTCGCGGGCCAGCAGTTTGCCGATGTACGGGTCGCCGCCGCCTCCCGTGCCGAGGATGCCGGCGCCGCGGGCGATGTCGTCGAGGATGTCGAGGGTGATCTCACGCATGGGGGGTCGCTCCGTCGTGCCGCTGGGTGCCGGGCCGGTCGTGGTCGGGCCGGTCCGGTTCTCGCCTGCCGGGGTCGGGCCGGTCGCGGCCGAGCCTGCCGAGGTCGAGGTCGCCGACGGCCTTGACGCGGATGCGCGTGGCGCCGCCCGGCAGATACGCGAGCGGCACCTCCTCGATGTCCACGATCCGTACGCTGCCGTGCCGGGCGCCCGCTTCCTCGGCCCGGCCGGCGGCCTCCTCGCGGGCCTCGGCGAGCACCGCCTCGCGGCGGCCGTCGGGCACCTGGAAGACGCGGTCGACCTCGCCGCCGACCTGCGCGATGGCGGCGCCGACCGCGTTGGCCACGCCGAAGTGGCCGGGGCGGCGCACGTCGTCGAAGCCGGGCAGGGCGCCGGGCACGAGGATGGAGCCGCCGCCGACGGCGACGACGGGCAGCGGCGCGGCCGAGGTGCGCATCCGGTCGACGCTCTCCGCCAGCCGTTCGGCGATCCGCGCGAGGGCGCGCCCGGTGAACTCGGGGCCGAGGTGGGCGACGCGGCTCCGGTCGCCGATGTCGGCGCGGCCCGCGGCGACGGCGAGGTCGGTGGCCGTCAGGGTGGCGCCGCCGAAGACCAGCGCCTCGTCGGTGAGCCGGTAGCCGACGGACCGGGGGCCGGTCTCGGCGTCGTCGGAGACGAGGGAGCCGCCGCCGATGCCGAGGGAGAGGACGTCGGGGATGCGGAAGTTGGTGCGGATGCCGGCGGCCTCGCTCTCGCCGGCGGCCTCGCGCGGGAAGCCGCCCGCGAGGATGCCGACGTCGGCGGTGGTGCCGCCCACGTCGACGACGGCGCAGTCCCCGAGCCCGGAGAGGAAGGCCGCGCCGCGCATGGAGTTGGTGGGTCCGGACGCGAAGGTCGCCACCGGGTACGTACGGGCGAAGTCCACGTCCATCAGCGTCCCGTCGTTCTGGGACAGGAAGAACGGCGCGGTGATCGACACCTTGGCGAGGGCCTCGCCGAAGGACTCCACGATGACGGTGGCGAGGTCGCGCAGGGCGGCGTTGACGATCGTGGCGTTCTCGCGGGCGAGCAGTCCGATGCGGCCCAGTTCGTGGGAGAGCGAGAAGTGCGTGGCGTCGCCGAGTTCGGCGCGGAGGATGTCCGCGGCGCGCCGCTCGTCCTCCTCGGCGACGGGCGAGAACACGGAGGAGATCGCGACGGAGGTGATGCCGCGGGCGGCGATGTCGGCCGCGGTCCGCTTCAGCTCCTCCGGGTCCAGCGGGGAGAGCGGCCGGCCGTCGTACTCCCGGCCGCCGTGGCACAGGTAGCCGTGCCCGCCGACCGCGGCGCGCTGCCGGTCCGGCCAGTCGGTCATGGGCGGCAGCGCGGCCGTGGCGGGCAGGCCGAGCCGTACGGCCGCGACGGGGGCGAGCCGGGCGCCCTCGATGAGCGCGTTGAGGAAGTGGGTGGTGCCGATCATCACGGCGGTGACGGACTCGACGGGCGCGTCGAGGGCGCGGACGGCCGCCGTGACGCCGGACGTGATGTCCGCCGTCGTCGGCGACTTGGCGGCCGCGAGCACCCGGTCGTCGTCCCCGAGCAGGGCGGCGTCGGTGTTGGTTCCTCCGACGTCGATACCGATGCGCATGGTGGTGTCTTTCGCTGGGTTGCGGGTGGGGGGGCTCTTTCGTCGGGTGGCGGGCGGGGACTGTCGTAGGGGCGGCGGTCAGGGCGCGCCCCGCGAGGCTGGCGGGGAGGGGCGGGCCATACGAACCAGCGTACGAAGGGGGTCCGACACGGCCGCACCGGGCCACGCCGCCGAGGGGTTCCGCACGGCCTCCATCAGCTACGAACTTGTTCGTCACGAACATGTTCGTTACCGTGGTCGGCATGACAGCGAAGACGCCCAGGAGCCGTCGGGAGCGGCCGGCCAAGCCCGCCCTCACCCGGAACGGCATAGTCGCCACCGCGGTCGATCTGATGCGCGCCGAAGGGCTCAGCCGCGTCACCATGCGCCGCCTGGCCCAGGAGCTCGACACCGGCCCCGCCTCGCTCTATGTGTACGTGCGCAACACCGCCGAACTGCACGCGGCCGTGCTCGACGAGATGCTCGGCGCGGTCGACCTCGGCCCGGCCCGGACGCCCGGCGCGTGGCGCGACCGGCTGGTGCGAGTCCTCACCTCGTACACGACGGTGCTGTTCGAGAACCCCGGCCTCGCCCAGTCGGCGCTGGTCGCCCGGCCGGCCGGGAAGCACTACCTCGACCTGGTGGAAGCCCTGCTGTCCCTGCTCGGCGAGGGCGGCGTCCCGGCCCGGCGGGCGGCGTGGGCGGTCGATCTGCTGCTGCAGTACGGGACCGCGACCGCCGCCGAGCACGCCGGCAAGGAAGGGACCACCGCCAGGACGGGCGAGTGGGACGCGGTCGCCGCGGCGCTGCGCGACGCCTCCGAGCAGACGCACCCGCACCTCGCCGCCCTGGGCGCCGAACTGCTCTCCGGGACCGGCCCGGAGCGCCTGGCCTGGGGATTCCATCTGCTGATCAACGGAACGCTGCACACCCCGCGGCCCGACGCCGGGCCGGCGGAGAACGACCGGCCGGCTCCGGCCGCCACGGAAGGACACGAGAAATGACGACGCACCACCCCATCACCGTGGTCGGCGGCGGCCTCGGCGGTCTCACCCTCGCCCGCGTACTCCACCTGAACGGGGTCGCGGCGACCGTGCTCGAACTCGACGCCTCGCCCAACGCCCGGCATCAGGGCAACATGCTGGACATGCACGAGGAGTCCGGCCAGGCCGCCCTGCGCGCGGCCGGTCTCTACGACGAGTTCCGGGCGCTCGTCCACCCCGGCGCCGAGGCCATGCGCGTACTCGACAAGGACGCGAACCTCCGCTGGGAGGACGCCGGCGACGACTCCAACCGGCCCGAGGTGCACCGGGGCGCGCTGCGCGACCTGCTGCTCGACGCCCTGCCCGACGACACGGTCCGCTGGGGCTCCAAGGTCGCCGCCGCCCGCCCCCTCGGCGACGGGCGGCACGAGGTGACGCTCGCCGACGGAACCGTGTTCACCACCGACCTGCTGATCGGGGCCGACGGCGCCTGGTCCAAGGTGCGCCCGCTGGTCTCGGACGCCACACCCGTCTACTCCGGTCTCTCCTTCGTCGAAGCGCACATGGACGACGCCGACGCCCGGCACCCGCGCAGCGCGGCCCTCGTCGGCGGCGGCATGATGTTCGCGCTCGACGAGGGGATGGGCTTCCTCGTCCACCGCGCGGCCGACGGCTCGCTGCACACGTACTGCGCGCTGCGGGCGCCCGAGGACTGGGCCGCCTCGCTCCTCGCCGACGCGGGCGCGGACTCCGAGGCGGCGCGGGCGCGCGTGCTGGAGCCGTTCGCCGACTGGGACGAGAGCCTGCGGACGCTCGTCGCGGGCAGCGACGGCGCGCTCGTCCCCCGAGCGATCCACGCCCTGCCGGTCGGGCACAGCTGGGCGCGTACGCCCGGTGTGACGCTGCTCGGCGACGCCGCCCATCTGATGTCCCCGTTCGCGGGCGAGGGCGCGAACCTCGCGATGCTCGACGGTGCCGAGCTCGCCGCGGCCGTCGTGGCGCACCCCGGCGACACGGAGGCGGCGCTGGCCGCGTACGAGCGGGACCTCTTCCCGCGCAGCGAGGCGTCGGCTGCCGAGTCCGCCGCCAACCTCGACATCTGCTTCCGCGCGGACGCGCCGCAGGGTCTCGTGGATCTGATGGAGCAGTACAGCGGGGAGGCCGCAGGGTCGACGGACTGACGGATCGACGGACTGACGGTCCGACGGGCTGACGGGCCACCCGCCTGACAGGCAGTCAAGCAAGCGGCCTCACCAGGGTGTTCAGCCACACTTTCCCGCCGGTCGGGTGCGTGTCACCACGTCGCTGTGGCCGGTGGTGGAGTCCGTCCACACCACCTGCCGGCCGCCCGGCATGCCGGCCCACATCTGCTCGCCCCGGTTGCAGGACACCCGGTCCCGCCGCTTCCCGTCGGCCGAGAACTGCCACAGCTTGGGCAGCGCCTCGTTGCGGTATTCGGGGGCGGGCGTCCAGGTGGCGGCGGTCACCGCGTCCCCCGAGGCGATGAGGTCGATGCCCTCGATGGCGCCCGGACCCTTGGCCGGGCTGAGGTCCACCACGTTCGTGCCGTCCAGGTCCGCGCGGCGCACGGCCGTCAACCGGCCGTCGTCCGCCTCATTGGCCAGCCAGAACACATGGCCGCCGCTGATCGCGGTCGGCCCGGTGTCCTTGAGCGTCCCGAGCTGCCCCATCCGGGTCCGTACGCCGGTCTTGAGGTCGAGCACCTCGGTCCCGTACGTCCAGTCGCCCTCGGAACGTTGACTCGTGGCGTACGCGATGCGGCCGTCGCCGATCGACGGGTAGCTGGAGTTCACGTTCCGATCGCCGGTCACGTCCACCGGGGTCGGGTCGCTGAGCCGCAGATACTCCACGATCGACCGGGCTCCCCGGGGCCGCGACTCCACGACGACCACATCGCCCTCGACCTGGAGCTCGGGCCCGACCCGCCGGCCCGACCACAGCTTCTTGACGGGCCCGCCCGCGATCGGCCGCGCGAGGAGGTCCACGGTCCTGCGGTTGTACGCCAGCCACACCACGGTCTTCCCGTCGGTGGCGGGATGCACGTGGTACCGGCCGTCGTTGGGGCTGATCCGCTGCGGCGCACCGGTGCCGTCGGCGCGGCCGGCCCACACAGAGTACGGCTCGCCGCCGTTCTCGTCGGATTTGGAGGTGGCCCACCAGCCGCCGCCCGCACCCACCCGGACGCCTTCCGTGTTGACGTCGCCCATCAGCCGGTCGGAGTCGACGCCGGTGGCGAGTTCCCAACCGGGCACGATGCCATGGGCGTTGAAGGACCGCTCGACGGCCTTGAGCTCCTTCGCGGACGCCTTGAGGTCACGGGCGGCGGCGAGCACCGCGGCGCGCCCCTCTGTGAAGCCGTCCAGCGGGGTCAGGTACGCGGTGAGCGCCCGGTAGACGACGCGATCGGCCAGGGTGCGGCCGATGTCCTCGCGCATGTCCCACAACGCGCCGGAGAAGATGGTGGAGTTGAGGTGGACGCCGCCGTTGTCGGTGGTGAGGGAGACGCCGAGGAAGGATGTGGCGGCGGTCCGCCCGTCGTTGAGGTCGCGGGCCGCGCACTCGCGCGGCGGCTTGGTCCGGCACAGCGACTCGCCGAGCAGTCCGGCGTCGGGGCTGTCCATGGGGATGCCGTAGACGTCGGTCTTGACGGCGTTGCCGAAGTAGTCGGCGATCGCCTCGTTCATGGCGCCGGACTGGCCCGCGTAGACGAGGTTCGCGCTGTTCTCGACGACGCCGTGCGTCATCTCGTGCCCGACGACGTCCAGGCCCGCGGAGAACGCGCGGTACTCGGCGTCGCCGCCGCCGTACACCATCTTGGTTCCGTCCCAGAAGGCGTTGCTGTACGGGCGTCCGAAATCGGTGACGCCGACCAGGGAGTTGATGGCGCCGCCACGGCCGTCGAGGCTGTCCCGGCCGTGCGCCTGCCGGTAGTAGTCGTAGACCTTGCCGGCCGCCCAGTGCGCGTCGACCGCGCCCGCCTCGGTCGCCTCGCCGCCGAAGGCGGGGGTCGGCGAGGCGAACTCCTCGATGCCGGGGGGCCATTGCCCGGACACTTCACTGACGGATCTGTCGCGCGCGTCCCAGGTGGATATCGGGTTCTTGTCGCCGTCCCGCATACGGGACTGATCGCGCATCACATACCGTTGCCGCGCTTCGTCGTGGGTCAGCTGCAACTCGACTGCCCGACCGTCGTACTTGACGCCGGAACCCGCTACGGCGGGCCCCTGGTCCGCCCGTTGGGAGACCCTTCGAGGTGCCCTCGGGGAGGCGGCGGGAGCGGCGGGCGCCGTGAACGTCTTGATACCGCTGTACTGGAGCACCGGGTACCCGGCCCGCGCGTCGACGTAGACCTCCCGCAGTACCGGTTCGCCCGTGCCGGGGTGGCGGCCGCGTACGGTCACGTGCCAGGTGAGCAGGCCCGTGCCCGTAGGCAGCACGACCAGCCCGCGCGCGGCGCCGGACAGCGGCCGTGCCTCGTCCCACGCCGCGCCGCCCCCGCCGGCCGCCCTGAGCTGGTCCGTCGCCGCGTCGACGGCCCGTTCGACCGCCAGCTCCTCGTCGACCTCCGGGGTGGTGTCGGTCCTCAGGTCGGTGAAGTACGCGCCGGAGGCGCCGGTGACGACGCGCTTGCCGCCCTTGCGCTCCATCCGGACCACGTACTGGCCGCCCAGGACCTCCACGCCCCGGTACCGCTGCTGGAGCCGCACGGTCTCCTCGCCGCCGGACTCCACCGCCTGTACAGGCCGCAAGTCGCGTACCGGGTCGGCGATGCGGTAGCGGCCGCGGTGGTCGGCGAGGTGGCGGCGCGCCGCGTCGGCGGCGCCGACCGTGGCCTCGGCGGGTTCGCGGAGGCCGTCGACGAGCGCGGGCGCGGCAGTGCGCTTGCCGGGGATCAGTTCGCGGGGGCCGGCGGGCGGCGCGGCGCCCGGCGCGGCGTCGGCGGGCGCGGCCGAGACGAGGAGTGCGGTGGCGCCGATCAGCGCCACCGCACCCGTCATGGCGCTCCGCACACCGGAAACGCCCACCCCGCTCGCTCTGCCGCGTCTGTCATGTCTGCCGCGTCCGTTCGGGCTGCCGAGTCCGTTCGGTCTGCCGCGTCGTGCTCCGGGTTCGCGCAAGGTGTCCCCCTCCATCACATGCCTCACATCAGCACCGGCTACAGGGAGAGCAATGGAAGCGGCGATATCCCAACTCGGCAATGAGCAAAGGGATTTGGGTGTCAGTTTCCAGCCGCCTCCCACGGCAGGAACGACGAGGACGCACCCGGCGCGCCGCGCACGGCACGTCCGCCGCGTGTGCCGCGCGCCGCCCGGCGCCCGGCCTGGTCGCGTACGGGCTCGTCCACGCAGGCCTTCTCCAGCAGGCAGTCCCCCAGGACGAGCACCTCGATGTCGCTGCGGACGAACGTGGCGATGGCGTCGTCCGGGCTGAACACCACCGGCTCGTCGGCCAGGTTGAAGGAAGTGTTGAGCACGGCGGGCACGCCCGTCAGCCGGCGGAACGCGTCGATCAGGGACCAGAACCGCTCGTTCACCGAGCGGCGGACGAGGTGCGGGCGCGCCGTGCCGTCCACGTGCACGGCCGCGGCCAGCATGCGCTGGGCGGCGCCGCGGACCGGGACGGCGGCGAGCATGAATTCGCAGAGGGCGAAGGGCGCGGTCTCGAACATCGCGCTCCAGTACTCCTCCATGACGCTCGGGGCGAGGGGCCGCCAGATCTCCCTGCCCTTCACGGAGTTGAGGCGCGCCACCGCGCTCCGGTGGCGCGGGTCGCAGAGGATGCTGCGCGCGCCGAGCGCCCGCTGCCCCACCTCGCCGCGCCCCGCGCACCACGCCACGAGCCGGCCCGCCGCGAGGTGCGCGGCCGTCCGGGCGATCACGTCCTCGGTGGACAGGTGCAGGGCCGACAGGCCCGCGTCGCGGATCGAGGAGGCGATCTCCTCCGCCGTGATGCCGGGCCCCCAGTAGGCGTGGCGCATGCGGTGGGCCGGGCCGGCGTCGCCCCGGCCGCTCAGCTCCCGGTCCGCGAGGAGCGCCGCGCCGAGGCCGACCCCGGCGTCGTGCGGGACGGGCGGCACATAGATGTCGGAGAAGATCCCGGAGCGCAGCAGCCGCCCGTTCGCCGCGCAGTTCAACGCCACTCCCCCGGCCAGTACCAGCCGGTCGGCTCCGGTGCGGCGGCGCGCGAACCGGGCCAGTTCCAGCATGACGTCCTCCAGCGCCGCCTGCACCGAGGCGGCGAAGGACGCGTGCGCCATCGGCTCGTTCCGGTCGCCTTCCGCGTAGGGGTAGTTGTTCTTCCCGAAGTATTCGTACAAGAAGTCGTGCAGCTGAAGGTAGTGCTGGGCGGGGCGGCGGCGCGGGGCGGGCGCGCCGGGAAAGGTGTAGTCGTCTTCCGCGGCCATCAGCGGTATGACCTGGTCCGGACGTCCGTAGGAGGCGAGGCCCATCAATTTCCCAGCGTCCCACATGGTGAATCCCGCCCATTGGGCGGCGATGGAATAGAAGTTGCCGAGTGACAGGCTGGTGTCCCAGTCGCGGACGACCTCGATCTTTCCGGCGGAGCCCCGCGCCAGGGTGGTGGACCGGCACTCGCCGCGGCCGTCGAGCACGAGAATCGCCGCGTCCTCGAATCCGCTCGTCCACAGCGCGCTCGCGGCGTGCGCCATGTGGTGCGGCACGAACCGGGTGGGCGGCCGGTTCCCGCCGTCGTCCGGCAGCAGCCACTCATGGAATCGCGCGGCGTCGAAGGGCGCGCCCTCCACCTCGCTGAGCAGGGGAACGTCCCAGCCCACGGCGGTCTCGGCCACATCCGACAGGGAGATGTCCGCGGCCCGCAGGCAGGCGGCGACGGCCTTTCGCGGGGACTCGCCGAATGCCCGCTTCCGTCTGCTCAGCCGTTCCTGCTCCGCCATCACGAGCAGTTCCCCGTCCTTCAGCAGGCACGCCGAAGAGTCATGGGGTCCGGTATTGACGCCGAGTATGTACATCGCTCCCCGCTCCCTCGTATTGCGCCCCGCGGCGGTCGGCCGATTCGCGCCGCGCCCGGATACCGGCCCTTATGGACCGGTCAACTGTCCGTTGACAGGTGCATCGCCCGCTGTTACGTTGACCTTCGGCCAAGATCACGGCAATTCAAGATCAGCGGAATTCAAGATCACGCCATTGCGGCCATGGCAATCGACCGTCGGATCATAGCCGTTCAGCGAACCGCGTCAAGCACGGAAATACCGCCCGGCCAGCGCAATGCGAATCGCCATGGGGAGCATTCCTTGCCCTATTTCCGCAGAGGATTACGGACGGACCGCCGGCCCTTTGGCGCGGGCGAGGATCGAGCGGACATTCCGGTCGGGACCGGAACGGGCGGGGCCCCTCGACCCGGCGGGGTTCAGTGGCCAGGCGAGGTTCAGTGGCCAGGCGGGGTTCAGTGGCCAGGCGGGGTTCAGTGGCCAGGCGGGGTTCCGCGGCCAGGCGGGGTTCCGCGGCCGGGCCGAGTCCGGTGACGCGGGCCGAGAACGTACCGGAGCTGAAGGCCGTACTGCTGGACCGGGACGGCGTGCTCAACGTCAACCGGCCGGGGTATGTGCGGTCGGTCGAGGACTGGGAGTGGCTGCCCGGCGCCCGTGCCGGGTACGGACTGCTGGCCGCCGCCGGGCTGCCGCTCGCGGTGATCACCAATCAGAGCGCCGTCGGCCGCGGGCTCATGACCGTGGACGCCCTCGACGCCGTGCACGCCCGGATGGCCGCCGACCTCACCGCGGACGGCGCCGCTCCCCCGCGCGTCGTGTACTGCCCCCACACCCCGGAGGCCGACTGCGCGTGCCGCAAGCCGCGGCCCGGCATGGTGCTGCGCGCCCTCGGATTCACCGGCGCCGCCCCGCACGAGACGGTGCTCATCGGCGACCACGAATCGGACCTCCGGGCCGCCGCGGCGGCGAGCTGCCGGTCGCTGCATGTGCGCTCGGGCCGCGGCGCCCTGCCGCGACGACCGCCGCCCGGCTGCCTGGGCAGCGTCGCCGATCTCCGCGCCGCGGCCGCCCTGTTGGTCGGCTCGTCGGGTCCGTACGCCCTGCCGCGCGGCTGAGCCGGGGCGGGGCGGGCACATGGCCCGGGCGCGCCGCGCTCAGTGGCCGCCGCTGGGGGTTTCGCAGCCGGAGTGGTCGGGGTAGCCGCCGAAGGACTCCGCCTCGGCGGCGGCCGGGCTCACCCGGCCCTCCACGCAGAGCAGCGGGGTCTCGGAGACTTCGACGCGGAAGCCGGCGGCCTCGGGCCCGTCTTCGTACGAGCGCACGTTCGCGGCCGGGTAGCCGAGGCCGGTGAGCGCCGCCTGAACGCTCTTCTGGGCGAAGTCGCCCCGCTCGCGCAGCGGTTCGAGCGCGCCCTTGACGCGCTTGACGGCCGTGAGCCCGTCGCAGCGGCTCTGCCCGTAGAGCTGGAAGGGTTCCCTGAAGCCGTGGTTCTCCGCGTAGTGGTCGGCGGGCGGACCGTCGCGCTCCGGGGTGTCGGCGGTCGTCGGCGACGGTGAAGGGGTCCGGCTCTCGCCGGGGCAGGGGAAGTTCGTCGGCGTGCTCGGCTTCGCCACGGTCGGTGCGGGCGTGGCCGCGCCCGCACCCGCCTCGGCTCGCTCCGTTCCGCACCCCGCCGCGAGCACAGCCGCGATCGCCAACGGCAGCACCCTGAGTCCCGCTCTGCTCAGCTTCATGCACCAATTGTCCCCTGTGCCGTGGCCAGGGATGACACCGAGGGCGATCGAGGGGGGCCGAGGGGAGCGACTGAGTGGGCCGTCAGCCGCGCGCGGCGCTACGCCGCGAGCCCGCTCACGGTCTGTTCCAGCCAGGCCAGAAATGCCGGATGACCCGTCACCATGTGTCCCGCCGGGGCGGTTTGGACCTCGCAGCCGGCCGTGGTCTCCTCCGCCCATCTGCGCAGCCCGGCCGGGTCGGCCAGCGGGTCGCGGTCCCCGGCGAAGACGTGGACCGGGCAGTTCAGCACCGGGTGGCGGCCGCGCCGGTAGAGCTCGGCGATCCTGGCGTCGGCGCGCAGCACGGGCAGGAAGGGGTCGATCAGCTCCGGCTTGCCGACCAGGGCGGCCGGCACCCCGTCGAGCGTCCGCAACCGCTCGATCAGCCGCTCCTTCGGCAGCGCGTGCAGCGGGAGCGCCGGGTGCGGGACGCCGGGGCCGTTGCGCCCGGAGACCAGCAGGGCGGCCGGCTCGCCGGGGCCGTTGCGCAGGGCGTGGGCCAGTTCGTAGGCGAGGAGCGCGCCGAAGCTGTGCCCGTAGAGCAGGTACGGGCCGTCGTCGGCCTCGGCCCGTACGCGCGCGGCGAGGTCGGCGACGAGAGCGGGGAGTCGGGCGGGCGGCGGCTCGTCCCAGCGGGCGCCGCGGCCGGGCAGTTCGACGGGGTGCACGCGGACGTGTGCGCCGACGCGGCGCCGCCACGGGCGAAACCCCGCGGCGCTGCCGCCCGCGTGCGGCAGACAGAAGAGTTGCGGCCGGGCGGGCCGGCTCCGTACGCCCGCGGCGGAGCCGGCCGCCGTATCGAGCCCGGCTGCTCCCCCGTCGGTCACGAAGGCCATGGAAGTCACGGCGGACATGGCGGTCGTGGAGGTCGTGGCGGTCGTGGCGGTCATAGGGCCTCTTCCGGTGCGCGGTGGTGTCGGAGACGGAGTGGCGGTCCGGGCCCAGCGGGCGGGCCGGGCGTTCGCCGTACGCGACTGCTCGCCCGCCCTCCTTCTCGCCCCTCCGCCCGTCCATCCGTCCGCCCGCTCGCCTACTCGTCGTACTCGCCGTGCCCGGCGAGGAGGCGCTCGGCCACCGGGGCGAGGAGGGCGATCAGGCCGTCCAGGTCCGCGGAGGCGAGCGGTTCGACGGGCGTGATGTGGCGTACGACCATCAGGCCGATGAGCTGGGCGCCGATCATCACGGTGTGCGGGCAGGGGCCGCCGGCGTCCGGGGACACGCGGCGCACGACGTCGGCCAGGTAGCGCCCCGCCGCCTCGTGCGTCACGGAGCTGCGGATCAGGGCGAGCACGGCGCTGCGCCACTCCGGCGATTCCCACAGCGGCAGTTCGCGGCGGAGCAGTTCGGCCCCGCCGCGGGGGCGGCCGTCGGCGGCCGTGCCGGTGCCGTCCTGCCCGGGGCCGTCCCGCCCGGGGCCATCCCGCCGAGGGCCGCCCCATCCGGGGTCGTCCGATCCGGGGTCCTCCGATCCAGGGCCGTCCCGCCCCGATCCGTCCGGTCCGGGGCTGTCCCAGCCCGCCGTCAGCAGTTGGGCGGCCTCGCGCAGGGCGGCGGTGAGCACGCCCTCGCGCGAGCCGAAGTAGTAGTGGACGAGGCTGGTGTTGACGCCTGCCCGGTCGGCGACGCCGCGTACGGTGCTGCCGCCGTAGCCGTGCTCCGCGAGCTCCTCGCGGGCGGCCCGCAGGATGAGCACGCTGCTGGCGGTGGCGTGGGGGCCCGGCCGCCGGGGGCACTTGGCGGCCTCACCCCGGTACGGCACGGAGCCCTCCTTCGGCGGAGATGGCGGCCAGTACGGCGGCGAGCTGGGACTCCAGGCTGAACTCCTGGAGCCGGCAGTCCCCCGCGCCGCTCGCCATGGCCAGCCGCTCCAGAGCCCCGGACTCGCACAGCACCGCCAGCCCCAGCAGTTGGGCGGCGGCGACGGTGCGGCTGAGCTCGTCGTAGCCGGGCCGGTCGGGGCCGCGGGCCCCGTCGTCCGGCTGGTCGGCGCACTCCCCGCCGCACCCTCTGCCGCCGTCCGCGCCGGCGTCCGGTTCGAGGTCGCGCAGCAGGGTGGTGACGAAGGAGGCCAGCCGGTACCCGGTCGGGCCGTCGGTCATGGCGGAGGCGACGAGGGCGCGCCGGGCGAGGGGGTCGGTCCCCCACAGGGCGGTGAGCCGCTCGGTGAGCCAGGCCGCGTCCGAGCCGATGTCGGGGGTGGGCGCCTGGGCGCCGTCCGCCGGGCCGTCCGGTTCCCCCTGGGGCCGGGCGGGGCGGCGGCCGGGCTGGAGGGCCGTGTGCAGCAGGCGGCTCCGGGAGCCGAAGTAGTGGTGGAGCAGCCGGATGTCGACCTGTGCCCGCTTGGCCACGTTGCGGGTCGAGGTGCCGTTGTAGCCGTGGGCCGCCAGTTCTTCGCGCGCGGCGTCCAGGATCCGGTCTCTGGTCGGCCGACCGGTCATATGGCGCCCACCCCCTGGGAGATGTAATTCATCTGTCAGTGAGTTAATACAGTAGGTGATCCTTCGAGTCCGGGACACCCTCGGGACGAGGATGCGGTGACGGGGCCGACGAGTCTTGGCCAAAGCTCTCGGGCCCCGCCGCCGTGGGTCAGGAGCGGCCCGCGGGGTCGCCCTGGAGGGAGACCACCAGCCGGGATATCGCGTCGAGATTCTTGAAGTGCGCGCCGACTATCCGCTCCGGCGGAATGGAGATCCCGTATCGGTCGAGAATGAAGGAGATCAGTTCCGCGGTGGTGAGCGAAGTGAGAATCCCCCACTCCAGAAGCGGCGAACCGGGCTGGAGTCCGGTTTCCCCCTCGGGGAGGAAGCGCGCCTCCACATACCCCGTCAGCTCGGCGATGACCTCGTCGTACCCGTATGGGATGGTGCTCTCCGGCATGCGTATGACCTCCGGGATTCCGAACTTCGAGAAACGTGAGGGGCTGATTGCCACGCGGACCGCGATGCCCGCGTTCCTCACCCTAGCCAGCGTGCCCGGCCATCTCATCGGCTCCGTTGATGAATTCGGGAACCGTCCTTTCTGATGAGTTCCCGAATAACCCTGTGCGGCCGGCGGCACGGGCCTGCGCGTGATGGTCTGCGCGGCCGTCGGTGAGTTCTTCGGCGACGGCGGCGGCCAGTCCCCGCCCGAGCGGCACGTCGTGGACGAGAAAGCGCCCCGCGCCGGGCCCCTCGGCCCGGACGACCGCGCCGCCCGCCTCGGACGGCCGTACGTCCAGCCGCGCGAGGCCGCCCGCGAGGCCGGTGCCGACCGCTTTCAGCACGGCCTCCTTCCGCACCCAGCAGCGGTAGAAGCGACGCCTGCGGCGCACGGGGTCGGCGGTGGCGTTGACGTAGTCCCGCTCGTCCGGCGCGAGGCAGCTGTCGACGAGCCCCGCGAACGCGCTGAGTGGCCGGATCTGTTCGACGTCCGCGCCCACCCGCTGCCCCTCGGGGGCGACCGCCAGCAGCCAATCCGCCTCGCTGCGCGAATGGTTGAAGCGGAGCACGGTGTCCGGCGAGGCGACACGCGGGCGGCCGTGCCCGGCGTCGCCGCACCCCGGACAGGGCTCGCGCCCGAACCGGATCGCGCCGGGCGGGCAGTCCAGCAGCCCCGCCACGATCCGCCGGACGCGGGCGTGGGCGTGCACGTAATGACCGGTCTCGGCGGGGCGCGTGAAGCGGCGGGCGCGCCGCCGTTCCTCCGGCGAGAGGAGCGCCCAGTCCGCCGCCGAGGGCCGGACGGCAGTGCCGTGCCACAGCCGGAGCCCCCGCGGGTCGCGCGCGTACGTCGGTAACGGCTGCTGTTCCAGTGGCAGTTGGAGCGTCCGTACGGTCATCCGCCCCGCCCGCGTCACGGCCGGGCCTCCGCCGCCGGCGCGGGCAGCCCGCCGTCGCCTCCCGGCGGCGCGCCGTCCGATGCGGCCCGGTCGCCGGCTCCGCCGTCCGATGCCTCTTCGGGGACCGGGACCGAGGCCAGGACCGGGGCCGGGGGCCGGGTGACCCCCAGCCAGTGCAGCAGCGGACCGGCCATGGCCGTGGTGACCAGGGCCATGAGCACCATCATGGTGAACATCTCCTGGTCGATGACGCCCAGTTCGCGGCCGATGGAGAGGATGACGATCTCGGTGAGGCCGCGGGTGTTCATCAGCGTGCCGAACGCCCCGGCGTCCCGCCACGACATCCCCGACATCCGGGCGGGCAGCACGGTCCCCGCGTACTTGCCCGCCACGGCCACGAGCAGGATCAGCCCGAGGGAGGCCAGGCCGCCGAGGCCGAGCAGCCCCACGTCCACGGAGAGCCCGGTGACGATGAAGAAGACCGGCAGCAGCAGCGTCACGATCCCGCCGAGCGGCGCCGCCACCCTCCGGTGCAGCAGTTCCCGCGCCTCACGCGGCATGATCAGGCCGAAGGCGAACGCGCCGAAAATGGCGTGGATGCCGATCCAGGAGGTCGTCCAGGCGGACAGGAAGACTCCGGAGGCGATCAGGACCAGCAGGTTCGCTCCGGAGGCGGCGCGCGGCGACCGCGCGAGCAGCTGTCGCAGCAGCGGCCGTACGACGAGGACCATCGCCAGCGCGTACGCCGCCGTGAGCCCGACGACGGTGAGGAAGTGCCCCGGCCCGTCCGCCTCGGAGACCGCGACGACGAGCACCAGGACGCACCAGGCCAGTACGTCCCCGACCGCGGCGCAGGCCATCGCCATGGAGCCCACGCGGGTCCCGGTGAGCCCGCTGTCCGTGATGATGCGGGCCAGTACGGGGAAGGCGGTGATGGCGAAGGCCGTGCTCAGGAAGAGGACGAAGGCGGTGGTGCTCCGTCCGGCGCCCCCGGCGTAGCGGCCGGCGAGCAGGGCCGCCGCCCCGGCGCCGAGCACGAACGGCACGGCCATGGAGAGCCCGGCCATCGCGCCGACGGACCGGCCGCGGCCGCGCAGCCGGCCGAGGTCCATCTCCCAGCCGGCCAGGAACATGAACAGGAGCAGCCCGACCTGCGCGACCGCCGAGAGCATCGGGCGGGCGTCGGCGGGGAAGATCCGGCCGGGCAGGTCGCCGGGGAGCAGCCCGAGCAGGCTGGGCCCGAGCGCGATGCCGATGGCGATCTCGGCCACCACCGGCGGCTGCCGGACGCGCTTGCTCAGCCGGACGAACAACCGGCCCGCGAGCAGCACGATGGCCACATCGGCCATCGCGATCGCCTCTGTCGGAAGTCCTTCCGCCGCCATCTGTCCTCCAGCCCCCTCGGTGCGCCTTCGCGGCGCGTCCGGCCCACACACGAGGGTGGGAATTCTTCCGAGCCGCAACTGCCGCCGCCATCGGCCATGGGAGGGAAACCCGGCGCCCGGCGTTCAGCACCGTTGAGGGGACCGGGAGGAGGAGTCCCAGCAGAAGGGATGAATTACCGTCCGCCCGGCCGCGGTTCGGTCGGCCGCCGTGGCACGGTGATGGCAGGCGGGGCGTCGCACGGGGCCTTGCGCGGGTGGGGGTGGAGCGCGCGGGAGCACCGCGGGCGGACCGGTCCGGCGCCGGGAGCACATCCCGCCGCACCGTCGGACCGGCGCCCCGGACGCCCCGCCGCCACCCCCAACCGCCGCGCGGCGCACGCCCCGTGATGGCTCATCAAACGACCACGCTACGGGGAGTCCCATGGATTTCGGCTGGAGTGCTGATCAGGAAGAGCGGCATCGGCGGACGCTGGAGGCGGTTCGCGCGGCCTTCCCCGCCGGGCGGGCGCCGCGCGAGCCGTTCGCCCGTACGGACTGGGCGACGCTCGGGCGGCTGGGGCTGCTCGGTGCCTGTCTGCCCGACAAGTACGGCGGGCAGGGGCTGGGGGCGCTGGACACCGCGCGGCTGTACGAGGCGCTGGGCGAAGGGTGCGACGACACGGGACTGGTCTTCGCGGCGAGCGCGCACCTCTTCGCCTGCGCCGTGCCCCTCGACCGGTTCGGCTCGGACGACCTCAAGTCCCGCTGGCTGCCCGGCATGTGCTCCGGAGAGGTCGTCGCGGGCAACGCCATGACCGAGGACGAGGCGGGCTCCGACGTCTCCCGGCTCCGGATGACGGCCGTGCCGGTGGACGGCGGCTATGTGCTCAACGGCCGCAAGAGCTTCGTCAGCAACGGCCCGGCCGCCGAGGTCTTCGTCACCTACGCGACGACCGACCCGGAGGCCGGCCACCTCGGGCAGACGGCCTTCGCGGTCGCCGCAGACACGCCGGGCGTACGGGCGGGCGCGCCGTTCGACAAGATGGGGCTGCGCTCCACCCCGGCGTCCGCGGTGGCCTTCACCGACTGCTTCGTACCCGCCGCCGCCGTGCTGGGCGCGCCGGGCATGGGGGCGACGGTCTTCCAGCACTCGATGGGGTGGGAGCGGGCCTGCCTCTTCGCCGGCTATGTGGGGATGATGGCGCGGCTGGTGGAGCGGGCGTCCGAACACGCCCGCTCGCGCCGCCAGTTCGGCCGTCCGCTGACCGGCTTCCAGGCGGTGTCGCACCGGATCGTCGACATGGCGATGCGGTTGGAGAGCGCGCGGCTGCTGCTCTACCGTGCGTGCTGGGAGATGGACCGGGGGCGGCCCGCCCGGCTGGCCGTGGCGCTGTCCAAGCTCGCCGCGTCCGAGGGCGCGGTCGCCAACGCCCTGGACGCGGTACGGGTCTTCGGCGGGCGCGGCTACCTCACGGAGTGCGGCGTGGAGGCGGAGCTGCGCGACGCGGTGCCGGGCCTCCTCTTCTCCGGCACGTCGGAGATCCAAAAGGAGCTGGCCGCGAAGGAGTTGGGACTGTGATGCTGCATCAGCTGGTCATCGACGCGGCCCGGCGCGATCCGGGGGCGCTCGCGGTGCACGGACCCGACGGGCGGCTGACGTACGGGGAACTGGACGCGCTCGCCGACCGCTGCGCCGCCGCGCTCGCCGCGCGGGGGGTGCGGCCCGGCGACCGGGTGGTGCTGTGGGCGGGCAAGAGCACGCGGGCCGTGGCACTGACGCAGGGGTGCCTGCGGCTCGGCGCGGTGTACGTACCGGTGGCCGACTCCAATCCGCCGTCCCGCGCGGCCCTGATCAGCCGGGGCTGCGGCGCGGCGCTGACCGTGACGGACGCGGAGGGCGCGCAGCGGGCCGCGGGCCCGGTGCCGGAGGAGGGGACGGACGGTGCGGTGCGGGCCGCGGGCTCGGCGTCGGAGGAGGCCGCGGGCGCCCCGTGGGAGGCGGGTGCGCTGGTGACCTTCGAGGCGCTGCTGACGCCCGCGAACGGTGCGGCCCCTGCGGCGACGGCGGGCGGGCCCGCCGCGGAGGGGCGGGGCGAGCCCGCGGCCGACCGCTCCCCCGACGATCTCGCCTACATCCTCTACACCTCCGGGTCCACCGGCGAGCCGAAGGGCGTGTGCCTCAGCCACCGCAACGCTCTCGCGTTCGTGACCTGGGCGTCCGAGCTGCTGGAGCTGGGGCCGTCCGACCGGCTCGCCAACCACGCCCCGTTCAACTTCGACCTGTCGGTCTTCGATCTCTACGCCGCGTTCCACGCGGGCGCCTCGGTCCACCTGATCTCCAGTGAGCTCGCCTACGCGCCGGAGCAGTTGGTGCGCTTCCTGCGCCGCAACGAGCTGACGGTCTGGTACTCGGTGCCGTCGGCGCTGTCGCTGATGATGACCAAGGGCGGGCTCTTCGAGGAGGCCCCGCCGCCCGCGCTGCGGGTCTGCGTCTTCGCGGGCGAGCCGTTCCCGCTTCCCCAGGTGCGGGAGCTGCGGGACCGCTGGCCGACGGTGCGGATGTTCAACTGGTACGGGCCCACGGAGACCAATGTCTGCACGTCGTACGAGGTGGGGGCGGACGTGGCGGAGCGTTCGGCGGCCCTGCCGATCGGGACGGCGTGCTCGGGCGACTCGCTGACGCTGGTGCCGCGGGAGGGGGACGGCGAGTACGAACTCCTGGTCTCCGGGCCGTCGGTGATGCTCGGTTACTGGGGCCGGGAGCCGCACTCCGGCCCGTACGCGACCGGCGACATCGTGCGGGTCGGCGACGGCGGGAATCTTGAGTTCGCCGGCCGCCGCGACCACCTGGTGAAGGTGCGCGGCCAGCGGGTGGAGCTGGGCGAGGTGGAGAGCGTGCTCGGCGCGCATCCGGGGGTGGCGGACGCGGCGGTGGTCGTCGTCGGGTCGGGACTGGAGGCGGCGCTCCACGCGGTGGTCACCAAGCGGGAACCGGACGCGCGGGTGTCGCTGCTCGGGCTCAAGGAGTTCTCGGCGCGGCGGCTGCCCTCCTACATGATCGTGGACGCGCTGCACGTGGTCGACGAGCTGCCCCGTACCGGAAACGGAAAGAAAGACCGCATGCGAATGGCCCGGGACATCGCCCCGGGCCAGTGATTTTCCGGAGGGTTTCCCGGGAAATCCAGGAAATTCCGGGGTGTCAGCGGGAGCACGTCGCGGAAATTCGCGCTCCCGCTTTCATCCCACCGGCGCCACCGGCAGTCCGGCGGCCAATCCGGCCGTGCGCACCATGCCGATCTCGTATGCGTAGATCACGGCATGGACGCGGTTGCGCAGGTCCAGCTTGTCGAGCATGCGCTGGACGTGGGACTTGACCGTGCTCTCGCTGACGAAGAGCACGTCGGCGATCTCCGCGTTGCTACAGCCGCGAGCGATGAGCCGGAGCACATCCACCTCACGGCGCGTCAGCCGCCCCAGCCGCTCACGGCCGGGCCCCTTCTCCTTCTCCTCCCCGTCGACCGGGGCCGACCAGTCGACGAGCCGTCGGCCACGGCAGGGGAAGAGCAGCGAATACCCTGCCGCGACCAGCCGGACCGCGGCCACGATCTCGGCCGGGGAGGAGCGGTTGAGCAGCAGCCCGCGCGCCCCGGCCCGCAGCAGCCGCTGCACCTGGTCGTCGAACTCGCCCACCAGCACCAGGGCCGGCGCGCTCGGGACGGCCGCCCCGAGGAACCGGATCACCTCGGCCGTGTCCAGCGAATTCGTCTCGGAGTCTATGACGACCACATCGGGCCGCAGACCGTCCACACTGTTCTTGATCTGCGACATGTCCCCGGCATCTCCGGAAACCTCCAGATCCGGCTTGCCTTCGAAGAGCATGCGGTAGCCGGCCCGAATAACCGTTCTATCACTGATGACTAATATGCGCATGCAGTAAAGCACCCCCGTACTGCGCCTCATCGCTTAGTCAAGATAACATGGCGAGGGGGCGAAGGGAACCTTTCGTCACAGGATGAGTTACCGTGCCACGGGGGCCGGGAATTATACTGACTCGTAATATTGAGCCGGATATTCCGCCGGGAATGATCAATACCGGAGGGCGCTCCCGGATACGGTCCCAGGGGTCCGGGGGCTGGGGTCCAGAGGTCCGGGAGTTCAGGGGGCCAGGGGCGGATTTCAGACGGCTTCGCGGCCCTCCGCGCCCAGCGCGCCCACCATGTGCCGGCGGATATTGGGCGCGACGGCCGCCACCACGACCTCCCGCGAGGCGTCCGCCAGCGGCTGGATGCGCAGCACGTACCGGGCCATCGCGAGGCCGAACAGCTGGCTCGACACCAGCGAGGCGCGCAGCGGCAGTTCCGCCGGGTCGACGGCCGACCCGAGGCGGCGCACCACCCGGCGGGCGATCTGGGTGGTGAAGAACTCGCGCAGCAGCAGCGCCTGCCACTGGTGCGCGACCGCGCCCCGCAGCAGCCCGAGGAAGGCGGGGCCGCTCACCGGCCCCTCGCATACGCCGAGGAAGGCGCGCACCACGTTCTCGGGGGCGGCCTCGATGCCGTCGGCGAAGATCTCCTCCATCACGGCGGCGGGTTCGATGGGCGCCTTGACGACCTCCATGAAGAGGTCCTCCTTGTTGCCGAAGTAGTGGTGGACGAGGGCCGGGTCGACGCCGGCGCTCGCCGCGATGTGGCGGATCGACGAGCCGTCGTAGCCGCGCTCGGCGAAGATCTCACGCGCGGCGGCCAGTATCGCCCCGCGCGTGTCCGGCTTGCCGGGCCGTCGGCCGCTGCGTCCCCGCACGAGCACCCCCGCTTTCCCCGAATCTTCTGAGCAGTTCTCAACTCTCTTACGGTCAACAAGATGTGACGGTGAGGCAGCAAGGCAGACGCCGCTGCCGCGAGCGGTGCCGCCCCGCCCGAACGCCGGGCCGGGGCGGCACCGCTCGCCGTCCTGGGCGGCGGACGCCTATGCCGTGCGGCGCCTCAGGGTGCTCGCGGCCAGTACCAGGGCCAGGATCACGCACCCCATCACCACGCCGTAGCCGCGCCACAGCGCCCCCGTGGCGCTGATGTGCTTGCCCACCTCTTGCAGTGCCTCGACGCCGTGGGCGAGCGGCATGGCCGCGCTGACGCCCTCCAGCCAGCCCGCCATCTCGGGGCGCGGGACGAAGAGGCCGGACAGCAGGATCTGCGGCAGCACCACGATCGGCAGGAACTGCACCGCCTGGAACTCGGTGCGGGCGAACGCGCTGCACAGCAGGCCCAGGCCGACGCCGAGCAGGGCGTTGCCGACCGCGATCAGCACCACGAGCGCGCCGTTGCCCGCCGTGTCGAGGTCGAGCAGCCAGTACGCGACCGTGGTCGCCACGGTGGCCTGGACGGTGGCGGCCAGGCCGAAGGCGAGCCCGTAGGCGAAGAGCAGGTCGAGCTTGCCGAGCGGGGTGGTGAAGAGCCGCTCCAGCGTGCCCGAGGTGCGTTCCCGCAGCATGGCGATGCTGGTGACCAGGAACATCAGCAGGAAGGGGAAGACGCCGAGCATGATCAGCAGGACCCGGTCGAGGGCCGCGCCGTTCTTCTCGAACATGAAGTAGATGAGTGTGAGCAGCAGCAGCGGCGCGCCGATCAGCAGGCCGACGGAGCGCCGGTCGTGCCGGAGCTGCCCCAGGACGCGCGCCGTGGTGCTCAGGGTCAGTCGCAGCGACATCACGCCACCTCCGCCTTCTCCTGGACGAGGGTGAGGAACGCCCGGTCCAGATCGTCCGTGCCGGCCTTCTTCTTGACGGCGTCGGGGGTGTCGTCGGCGACGACGGCCCCCTCCCGGATGAGGATCAGCCGGTCGCAGCGGTTGGCCTCGTCCATGACGTGGCTGGAGACGACCAATGTGGTGCCGTTGGCGGCGAGTTGGTGGAAGTGGGTCCACAGCTCCTCGCGGAGCACGGGGTCGAGGCCGACCGTGGGCTCGTCCAGGATGAGCAGTTCGGGGCGGGCGACCAGGGCGCAGGCGAGCGAGGCCCGGTTGTGCTGGCCGCCGGAGAGGGTGCGGACGATCTGGCCGGCCTGCTCCTGGAGCCCCACCTCTTCGATCGTCTCGTCGGCCTCGGCCGGGCCGAGGCCGTAGAAGCGGGCGAAGTAGCGGACGTTCTCACGGACCGTCATATCGGTGTAGACGCTCGGCGACTGGGTGAAGTAGCCGACCTTGCGGCGCAGCGACGGCGTGCCCGCCGCCTCGCCGAGCACGGTGACCCGCCCCGACTTCACCCGCTGCACGCCCACGATCGAGCGCATCAGGGTGGTCTTTCCGCTGCCGCTCGGCCCGAGCAGCCCGGTGATCCCGCCGTGCGGGACGCGCGCGCAGAGGCCGTGCAGCACTTCTTTCCCACCGCGGGTCACCACGAGGTCCTGGACATCGATCGCGGTCTTCATGTGATCTCTCCTCGCAGGAAAACTCACCCAACGTTGAATTCAACAGTAGGTGAAAAAGTTCCGGGTGGGAAGTCCACGCGCACACACCGTCACCGCCTGCGGCGCAGCAGCAGCGAGACGTTCTGGCCGCCGAAGGCGAACGAATTGCTGAGCGCCGCGAGCGCTCCCCCGGCGAGCGCTCCCGGCCCGCCCGTGACCACCGCGCGCACCACGTCCTCCGCGACGGCGGGGTCGGGCTCGTCCAGGTTGACGGTCGGCGGAGCCATGCCGTGATGGAGCGTCAGCGCGGTGATCACCGCCTCCAACGCGCCCCCGGCGCCCAGCAGATGGCCCGTCAGGGACTTCGTCGCGGTCACCGAAGCGCCGCCGAGGGACGGCCCCAGCACCTCGCACAGCGCTGCCGCCTCCACCGCGTCCCCCATCGGCGTGCCGGTCGCGTGCGCGTTGACATGGGCGACCTCGCCGGGCTCCGCGCCCGCGTCGGCGAGCGCGCGGCGCATCGCGCGCACCGCGCCCGCGCCCGAGGGGTCGGGGTTGGCGATGTGGTACGCGTCCGCGGAGCGGCCCGCGCCGGCCAGCTCCGCGTAACCGCGCGCGCCGCGCCGGGCCGCGTGCCCGGCGGACTCCAGCACCATGACGGCCGCGCCCTCGCCCAGCACGAAGCCGTCGCGCCCCGCGTCGAAGGGGCGACAGGCGCCCTCGGGGTCGTCGTTGCGCCGGGAGAGCGCGCGCATCGCCGCGAACCCCGCCACGATCACCGGGTGGATCATCGCGTCCGCGCCGCCCGCCAGCACCACGTCCGCCTGCCCGGACCGGATCAGCTCGCGCCCCCGCGCCAGCGCGTCCGCGCCCGACGCGCAGGCGGCGGCGGGCGCGTGCAGTTCGGCGGCGGCGCCGAACTCCAGGGCGATCCAGGCGGCGGGCCCGTTCGCCATGTACATCGGCAGGGTGAGCGGGGAGACCCGCTGCCAGCCGCGCTCCCGCAGCACGTCGTACTGGCCCAGCAGGTCGCCCACCCCTCCCCCGCCCGAGGCGACCGCCACCGCGAACCGCTCGGGCGGCGGGTCCGGCGTCCCCGCGTCCGCCCACGCCTCGCGGGCGGCCAGCAGGGCGAGTTGCTGTACGCGCGAGAGCCGGCGCGTCTCATGGACCGCCAGCCGCTCGGCCGGCTCCACGGCGGCCGGCGCGGCGATCCGCACCGGCAGCCCCTCCGCCCACGCGGCCTCGACGCGGCGCACCCCGCCGACGCCCGCGAGGAGGCCCTTCCACATCGCCGGGGCGTCCCCGCCGACCGGGCCGGCCGCCCCGAGCCCGGTGACGATCACCTCGCGGTCGTCGGCGGGGCGGCCGCCGGTCATGCCGTGATCCCCGCGCCCCGGATGTAGGCGACCAGGTCGCCCACGGTGCGCAGCCCCCGCATGTCCTCGTCCGGCACCTCGACGCCGAAGCGGTCCTGGGTCGTCATGCCGATCTCGTAGATGGACAGCGAGTCGACGTCCAGGTCGTCGACGAAGGACTTGTCCGGGGTGCTGCGCGCGGGCGCGATCCCGCAGATGTCGTGCAGCATCTCCGCGACGCCGGCCAGGATCTCCTGCTCGGTGTGTGCCATGGTGTGCGACCTCCTCGGTCGGCTGATGTGATGTTCCGTCAGTTATGCGGTGATGCGGACGCGTTACACGTTCTGGCGCTCCGTCAGCCCGGCGGCACGCATCCGCGCGGCCACCGCGTCCGGGATGCCGTGCCGGGCGATGTCCGCCTCGGTGAGCGAGAGCGGGATGCTGTGCGGGTGGTGGAAGACGTCGCCGGGGTCGTAGCGGCGCTTGACCTCCATCAGCCGCGGCAGGTTCTCCTCGTAGTAGGCCCAGAGCCAGTTCTCCAGGGCCAGGTCGATGGTGTTGACGTACGCGGCGCCGGTGGTGTGCGGGGCCATCGCGTGGCGCAGCGCCTTGACCCAGGCGAGGTTCCTCCCGTCGTCCTCGGGCAGGTCCCAGTCGGTGCGGTACTCGAAGGCCATCAGCCCCGTGCGGTGCACGAACGCCGTGTCGGTGCGCGCGGGGCGCGCGATGGCCCCGCCCATGCCGTAGACGGCGACCTCCGCGCGGTGGCTCGGCGGGGCGGTGAGGAATTCCTGGAGGGTGGCGATCGCCGCGTCGTCCAGCGGCCGGGCGATGATGGCCGAACTGCCCTGCGCCCGCACCTGGTCGGCCGCCGCCGCCTCGCCCTGGAGCGCCTCGACGGTGTCGACGGCCTGGATGAACGGCATCGGCTCCACGACCTGGTCCTGCGGGCGCACGGCGGCCACGAGCGGCCGCATCAGCTCCGCGAACTCCGCGGCCGGCCCGTCGTACACGCCGAAGGCCGCCACCATGTCCTGCTCGCGCGGGAAGAGCGAGAGGAAGGTGTTGACCCGGTCGTCCGTGGACGCGAGCCAGCCCTGCCACGCCCGTACCGCCGGGGCGAACTGCTCCCAGCTCCAGCTGAACGTGAAGAGGGTGACCTCGTCGACCGGGGTGGTCCGCAGCGTGTACGAGGTGGCGATGCCGTAGCTGCCGCCTCCCCCGCCCCGGCAGGCCCAGAACAGGTCGGGGTGCTCGTTCTCGTCCACGGTGAGCACCCGGCCCTCGGCGTCGATGAGTTCGAGGGCGGCGAGGTGGTCGACCAGGGCGCCGCGGGAGCGGGACAGGACGCCCATGCCGCCGCCCAGCACATGGCCGCCGATGCCGATCCGCGGGCAGGTGCCGGCCGGTATCGTCACACCGTACCGCCACAACTCCCGGTATATGTCGCCGAGTCGGGCGCCGCCGCCGACGGTCACCAGCGAGCGGTCCTCGCTGAGGGCGATGGAGTCGAGGCCGCCCAGGTCGATGACGGTCCCGTCCTCGACGCTGCTCAGCCCGGCCATGGAGTGGCCGCCCGAGCGGACCCGGAACGGCACGCCGCGCTCCCGCACGCCGCGCAGCGCGTCCGCCGCCTCCTCGGTGCTGTGACACACCATCACCTCGCGGGGCCGGGAGGCGAAGCACGCGTTCCAGGTGCGGCTCGCGTCCTCGAATCCGGGGTCCCCCGGGGCGAGGACCGTACCGGCGAAACGTGCGGGGGTTGCCATGCGTGCTCCTTGAGGCGGTCGGGACGGGGCGGTACGGGCTGGTGGGGCGTACGGGCGTACGGCTGCTGGGCGGGCGCTCTCATCGGCCCCGCAGGACGCTCTTGATTCCGGCGCGGACCAGCGGGGCGATGTCCTTCGGGGCCCCGCGGACCGTCCAGAGGGCGAGCCGGAGCAGGGTCACCGGGGTGATCCGGAGCGAGCGGGCCGCGGGGTCGCCGAGCTTGAACGCCGCGGGCACGAACTCCGCTTCGCGGACGGACCGGAAGATCCGCTCGCTCGCGGTACGGGCGTCCAGCTCGCCGGCGGCGACCGCGGCGCAGGTGGCGCCGGCCGCGGTGAAGAGCCGGTGGTAGCCCTCGTGCCCGGCGAAGACATGACCGCGGTACGGCGCCGTCTCCAGGGCCCGGAGCGCCGCGTCGCTGCCCGAGGAGCGGAGTTCGGCGAAGGCGGTGAGCATCGGGAACCCGCCGAAGCGGAAGCCGACTTCGAGGACGAAGAGCACGGCCCGCACCAGCTCCGGGTCGCGCAGCGACGCGTGCACCATGGCGGCCAGCTCGTCATTGGCGGCCAGGTGATCACGCGTCAGCTCGCCCACCACGGCGAACCGTTCGGCGGAGAAGTCGCCATCATTCACGGCGTCCAGCAGCCGTCGCGCGAGGACGTTCACGGTTTCCAGAGAAAGCCCGAGCCCCCGCGATATGAAGGGGTCGACGTAGCCCGCCGCGTCCCCAATCAGGCACCAGCGGTCACCGCCCGTGCGGCTCGCCGCGTACTGGTTCCGCCCGGTCGCGAGCCACGGACTTTCGGCGACCGCGTACGCGAACTGGTCGGCCAGCGTGGGGAATCGGGCGACGAAGGCCCGGAACTCCTCCTCCGGAGACGGCCCGGCCGCCCCCTCGTGCGCGGGGAACCGGCGGGCGTCCAGGGTCAGGCTGACGCTGAACAGCCCGCCGGTGGAGTCCGGGTGGTTGCCGAGCGGCAGCACCGCGAGGTACGCGCCGTCCGTGAGGTGGTGCATGCTGCCCCGGTGCCAGGGCATCGGCGGCCGGTAGGAGGCCGCCCGGTCGGCGACCACGTCGGCGAACGGCCGTATCCGCGTCATATGGGCGGCGAGCGTACGGCTGGCCGTGGCGAGGCGGACGGGCTCCTCGCGCAGCCCCAGCCCGGTCACCAGCGGCGAGTCGGGCCCGGAGGCGTCCACCAGGTACCGGGCCCGGACCTCGGAGCCGTCCGCGAGCCGGACGACCGCGCCGTCCGGTCCCGCCGCCGCCCCGCTGACCTTGGCGCCCCGCCGCACGTCGGCCCCCCGGTCCCGCGCGCAGCGCAGCAGGTAGGCGTCGATGTCGGGGCGGTGGAAGTGGGGTTCGGGCGGCGCGCCCTTGGGCGGGCAGACCTGGAGCAGTTCGGCCGGGTCCTGGGGCCGCCCCTCCCGGTGGTAGACGAAGCTGTGGCAGTGCTCCGCGCCGACGGTCCGGGTGACGTGCGCGTGGATGTCCTTGACGGTCGCCGTCCGGGCCAGCTCCGGCGCCCGGTACCGCTCGGCCAGCACCCGGAAGAGCCCGGCGGCGTGCACGCCCATCTCGCCGGGCGGGAACGCCGGCGGCCGGCCCTCGTCGATGAGCGTGACGCGCGCGCCGCCCGCGGCGAGCACGGTCGCCAGGGTCGCCGCCGGCAGGGAGCCGCCGAGGATGGCGACGTCGCGGAGGTCCCCGTCCTGGGGGCGGTGGGATGCGCGGTCGGGCATCTCGGGCGTCTCGGGTGACTCGGGTGTCTCGGGCGTGTTCATGACTGCTCCGTCCTGGGCCGCTCGGCCGCGGCCGCGGCGGTTACGGGCCCGGCCGTTACGGCCTCGGCCGTTACGGACTCGGCGGGCGGTGCGGGCAGGAAGCCCGTACGCACCATCCAGCCGAAGTAGGTGTCGAGGAGCGCGTCGTCGAGCGGCGGGCAGCTGATGCCGCTGCCGTCCAGCGCGCGCCGCAGGTTGTCCACCCGGTAGGTCATGGAGTCCTGGCCGGCCCGGACGATCTCGCTGATGGTGTCGATGAGCGGGTGCAGCGCGTTGTCCTCCAGGCCCACCCCGGCGCGGAACTCCGCCACCCACTCGGGCCCCGGCCGCCGGCCCACCGCCCAGCCGCGCCGCTGGAGGTAGCCGACCAGGGCGTCGAAGGTGATGCGCTCGGGGTTCAGGAGGTGGAAGTTCTGCCCGAACCCGGCGGTCTTCGAGGCGTGCACGAGGGCCCGCCCGACGTAGTCGGCGGGGGTCATCTCCACGAGCATGTCGAGCTCGGGCGCCGTGCCGAACTGAATGCAGCCCTTGATGACCGCGCAGGTGAAGCTGGTGGTGACGCACGCGCCGCGGCGCGAGTCGCCCATGATCTGGCCCAGCCGGTAGATGTTGACCGGCACCCCGCGCTCGCGCGCGGCGAACACCAGCCGCTCCGCCGCCCACTTGGTCTGGAGATAGCCGTTGGGCAGCCGCCCGGCCCGGCCCAGGTCGTCGTCCTCGGCGAAGGTGGAGGTCAGGTCCTCCGGCACGCCCCACACCCCGAACGTCGAGACGTGGCTCACGGGCGTCAGCGGCCCCCGGCAGGCCAGGCGCAGGACCTCCTGGGTGCCGCCGACGTTGGCGGCCCGCAGCTGCCGGTAGCTGTGGATGAAGTTGACGTTGGCCCCGTTGTGGTAGATCGCGTCGACGCGGTGCGCGAGCGCGTCGAAGGCGTCCTCACCGAGGCCGAGGAGCGGCCGGGACAGGTCGCCGGGCACCGCCACGATCCGCTTCTCGTCCCCGTCGCGCAGGCTCACATAGCGCTCGGCCCCGGCGCGCAGCCGGGCCAGCCCGGTCTCCGGGTCGTCGGCGCGTACGAGGCAGTGGACGGTCGCCTTGGTGGAGCGCAGCAGTTCGTCCAGGAGGAACGCGCCGACGAAGCCGGTCGCACCGGTGAGCAGGACGTCGGACGGGTCGCGCCAGGAATCGCCCGGCTCGCGGCGCACGTCGGCGGGCCGGATGTCCGGGTCCAGTACGGCGTCGGCCCGGAGCACGGCCGTGTCCGTCCAGTCGGGGGCGGCGGCCGGGGCGGCGCGCCCGGCCGTGCCGGACAGCCCGTGGTCGCGCTCCGCGCGCTCGGTGATCAGCGCGGACCAGTCGGCGACGGTGGGCCGCTCGAAGAGTTCGCGCGGGGAGAGGGCGAGCCCCAGTTCGGTCTTGCAGGCGGTGACCACCTGCATCACCAGCAGCGAGTCCGCGCCGAGTTCGAGCAGGTCGGCGTCGGCGGCGATCTCCTCGGCGGGTGTCCACAGCATGGCGGCGAGGAGTTCCAGCAGGCGGTCGGCGACGATGCCGGTCCGGGCGTCCGGGTCGGTTTCGGTGAGCCGGGCCAGGAGAGCGGGGGCGGCGTCGGCCGTCTCGTTGTCGGGCCGGTCGGTACGTTCCGCGGGCGCCACCGCCGCCGCCCGCTCCTGGAACCAGTAGCGCTGCCGCTGGAACGCGTACGTGGGGAGGTCCACGGAGCCGGCGGGGCCGCCGTCACCGGCGTAGACCGCCTGCCAGTCCACCGGGGCCCCGAGCACGTACAGGCCGCCGAGCGCCGTGCGGACCTGCTCGGCGTCGTCGGCGGTGCGGCGCAGCGAGGCGAGCCAGGTGCGGTCCGGGCCGGGGAGGGCCGTGGCGCCGAGGCCGAGCAGGGTGCGGCCGGGTCCGGCCTCCAGGAAGGCGGTGAACCCGAGCCGGTCCAGGGTGCGCAGCCCGTCGGCGAACCGGACGGTGCTACGGGCGTGCCGGCACCAGTAGTCGGGGTCGGCGAGGGTGTCGGGGCCGACGGCCTCGCCGGTGAGGTTGGAGATGACGGGGACGCTCGGCGCGGTGCAGCTGATCCGCGCGGCGGTCGCGCGCAGCTCGGCCAGCGACGGTTCGACCAGGGGCGAGTGGAAGGCGTGCGAGACGCGCAGCCGCCGGGCCCGGACCCCGCGCCCGGCGAGCCGGGCCGCGACGCGGTCGACGGCGTCGGCGGCGCCCGACAGCACGCACTCGCGCTCGCCGTTGACGGCGGCGAGCGCGATGGGGCCGCCGTCGGCCTCGGCCTCGTGCGCCGCCTCGGCCGCGGTCAGCGGCACGGCGATCATCGCGCCCGGTTCGCAGAGCCGCTGCATCAGCGCGGCGCGGGCGGTGACCAGCGCGAGGCCGTCCTCCAGACCGAACACCCCCGCCACGCAGGCGGCGACGTACTCCCCGACGCTGTGCCCCAGTACGGCGCCGGGCCGAATGCCCCAGGAGCGCCAGAGGCGGGACAGCGCGTATTCGACGGCGAACAGCACCGGCTGGGTGTACGCGGTGCGGTCCAGCAGCGCGGTGTCCTGCGCGCCGCCGTACAGCACGTCCAGCAGGGGCCGGTCGAGCCGGCCGCGCAGCAGCGCGTCGCACTCGTCGAGCGCGGCCCGGAAGGCGGGTTCCGTGTCGTAGAGGCCGCGCCCCATGCCGGGGTACTGGCTGCCCTGACCGGTGAAGAGGAACGCCACCTTCGCCCGCCGGCGGGGCGCGGCCCGGCCGCTGACGACTCCCTGCGCGCTACTGCCACCGGCGAACTCGACGAGCCTGTCGCGTAGTTCACCTTCGGAAGAGGCGACTAGCGAGGCGCGGTACGGAAGTTGAGCCCTCCCCAAGGCGGCGGCCCGGCACACGTCGGCGAGCGAGCCGCCGTCTGCCGCGGAGCCGACGACCGCAGGACCGCTGCCTCGGCCCAACGCCACGCCCTCCGAGGGCGGTTCGGCACGGCCGCCCCGGTCTGCCGCGCCGCTGACCGCCGCCGAGCCGACGCCCGTAAAATCGTCTCCGCTCACGGCTACGCCCCCGTCGGCGGGCAGACCCAGGCAGGCGGCATAGCGATCGGCGAGGTCGCCGAGGGCCGCGCGGGACGCCGCGGACAGGACCAGCAGTTCGTGCGAGCGGCGGGCCGCCGACTGGACCGGCGGGGCGGGCTCGGCCGCGGGCGGCGGCGGGGCCTCGCCCAGGACCAGGTGCACGTTGGTGCCGCTGACGCCGAAGGAGCTGACGCCCGCGCGGCGGCCGTCCGGGGCGGCGGGCCAGGGGGTGGGGGCGGTGGGCACGGTGAGGTGGAGCCGGTCCCAGTCCACGTTGGGGTTGGGCGTGTCGAAGTGGAGGCTGGGCGGTATCCGTCCGTGCTGGAGGGCGAGCGCGAGCTTCATCAGCCCGGCCGCCCCGGCGGCGGCCTCCAGGTGACCCACGTTGGTCTTCACCGAGCCGACGTACACGCGCTGATCCACCGGCCGCCCCGCCCCCAACACCGCTTCCAGCGCCCGGAGTTCGATGGGGTCGCCGAGCAGCGTGCCGGTGCCGTGCGCCTCGACGTACCCGATCCGCGCGGGGGCGACCCCGGCGTCGGCGAGGGCCGCCCGTATCACCTCCTGCTGCGCCTGGCCGCTGGGCACCGAGATGCCGCTGGAGCGCCCGTCGTGGTTGACGGCGCTGCCGTGGATGACGGCCACCACCGGGTCGCCGTCCGCGAGCGCGTCCGCCAGCCGCTTCAGCACGACGACGCCGCACCCCTCGCCGCGCGCGTAGCCGTCGGCCGAGGCGTCGAACGCCTTGGAGCGCCCGTCGGGCGCGAGCGCTCCCGCCTTGCTGACCAGCACGAACCCGTAGGGCGTCAGCATCAGGTTCACCCCGCCCGCGAGCGCGAGGTCGCACTCGCCGCGCCGCAGGCTCTGGCACGCGAGGTGGGCGGCGAGCAGCGAGGAGGAGCAGGCCGTGTCGACGACGTGCGCGGGGCCGCGCAGCCCGAAGTGGTAGGCGACGCGCCCGGCGAGGAACGCGGGCTCCGCCATCAGCTGGTACGCGTCCACGTCCGCCGCGTCGCTCAACTGCTGGCGCATCCGCGCGTAGTCGCTGGTGCTGGCGCCGAGGAAGACGCCGGTGGCGCTGCCCGCCAGGCGGTCGGGGGCGATGCGGGCGCGCTCCAGCGCCTCCCAGACCACCTCCAGCGTGATCCGCTGCTGCGGGTCCATCGCCGTGGCCTCGGCCGGGGAGATGCCGAACAGTTCGGCGTCGAAGGCGTCGGGCCGGTCGATGAACCCGCCCTCCACGCAGTACGCCTTGCCGGGCGCGTCCGGGTCCGGGTCGTACACGGCGTCCGCGTCGCCGCGTTCGGCCGGGAAACGGCCGACGGTGTCGGCGCCGTCGGCGAGCACCCGCCAGAACGCCTCCGGGGAGTCGGCGCCGCCGGGGAAGCGGCAGCCCATGCCGACGATCGCGACGGGCCCGTCCGTCTGCTGGTACTGCTCCAGCCTGGTCCGCAGCTGCGCGATCCGGTCGAGGGCGTGGGCCAGCCTGGCCCGGTCGTCCATGGCCCCGGCCCCGTTCCCGGCCCTGTTCCCGGCCCCGGCCCCGGCCCCGGCCCTGTCCCTGTCCCTTTCGGTCATTGCTCCGCCTCTCCGCGGTACGTGATGTCGGTACGGGTCCGGGCCGGTCGCCCGATGCCGAGGGCGTCGACCCCGGCCATCTCGCGCTCGAAGCGGGCCGCGAGGTCGTCGTCCCCGTCGGGGCTCCCTTCAGCCTCTGGGGCTGCGTCCGTGACGAGTGCGTCCGAGGCGAGTACGTCCGTGGCGAGATATCCGGCGAGGGCCTCGGCGTTGGGGTATTCGAAGATCAGGGTGTTGGGCAGCGAACAGTCGAAGCGCCGCTGGAGGCGGAGCTTCATCTCCATCGAGGTGACCGAGTTCATGCCCAGGTCGAAGAAGCCCTGCCGGGGGTCCAGTTCGTCGTCGGAGTCGGCGCCGAGCGCCACGGCCGTCTCCGCCAGCACATGGTCCACGAGGGCGTCGCGGCGCTGCTCGGGGTCCAGCGCGGCCAGTTCCCGGCGCAGGGCGGCGGCCTCGGCGGCTACCACCGTGACCGTGCCCGCGCCCGTATCCGCGTCCACGTTGTCCGCGTCCGGTTCGACCGCCGTCGGTACGGCCGCGTCCGGTTCGGCCGTCGCCGTGGCCCCGCCCGTACCGCTGTGCGGCGCGGCCGCCAGCCAGTAGCGCTTGCGCTGCCACGGATAGGCGGGGGTGTCGGTCAGCCGGCCGCCCGCCGGGTACATGCCGTCCCAGTCGACGGGGCAGCCGTGCGCGTGCAGGGCGCCGAGCGAGTCGAGCATGACGGCGAAGTCGTCACCGTCCCGGCGCAGGGACGGCACGAGGACGCCGCCCGGTACGCCGAGGTCCCGCAGGTCCTGCTCGATGAAGGCGAGCAGCAGCGGGTGGGGCGAGATCTCCACGAAGGTGTCGAAGCCGTCGGCCGCCATGGCGCGGACGGCGGTGGAGAACCGTACCCGGCCGCGCAGGTTGCGGCCCCAGTAGGCGGCGTCGAACGCTTCGCCGTCGAGCGGGCCGCCGGTCACGGAGGAGTAGCAGGGCAGTGTGCCGCGGGCGGGGCGGAGCCAGGAGAGGCGGTCGGTCAGCTCGCGGTCGAGGGGTTCGACGAGCGGGCAGTGCCCGGCGCCCGCGGCGTCGACGCGGCGGGCGAAGACCCGGCGCTCCTTGAGCGCGGCCAGCACCTCGTCGAGCGCGTCCTCGTCGCCGGAGAGCACCGTGCTGCGGGCGCTGTTGGCGAGCGCCACCCACAGCCGGTCCTCGTACCCGGCGAGGGCCTTCTCGGCCTCGTCGGACGGCAGCCCGACGACCCCCATGGCGCCGTTTCCGACCAGCCTCTCCTGGACGGCGGCGCGCTCGTGGATGAGCCGCGCCGCGTC
Source organism: Streptomyces sp. NPDC050617 (assembly GCF_040654795.1). Classification (NCBI taxonomy): domain Bacteria; kingdom Bacillati; phylum Actinomycetota; class Actinomycetes; order Kitasatosporales; family Streptomycetaceae; genus Streptomyces; species Streptomyces sp. NPDC050617. The sequence goes on from NZ_JBFAIS010000014.1 coordinate 139,655, forward strand.
CTCGATCCCCAGCACCCCGGCCGCCTGGGCCGCCGCCGCCTCGCCCATGCTGTGCCCGAGGACGGCCGCCGGCCGTATCCCGAGCGCCTGCCAGCGCCGGGCGAGCGCGGTCTGCACGGCGAAGATCAGTTCCTGCTGACGCGGCCCGGAGGGGGTGTCGGCGCCGCGCTCCAGGTGGTCGAGGACCGACCATCCCGTATATGGGCTCAGGTGCGCGTCACACCAGGCCAGGGCCTCCCGGAAGGCGGGGTCCTGCCGCAGCAGAAGCCGCCCCATGCCCGGCCACTGCGACCCGTGCCCGGAGAACACGAACGCCACCTTCCGCTCCGCCCCGCCGTCCGCCCGGCCGGTGGCGACACCGGGCCCCGCGTCGCCGCGCCCGAACGCGGCGAGCCGGTCCGCGAGCTCGGTACGGGTCCGGCCGACGACGGTGAGGCGGTGGGTCCGGTGGGCCCGGCGCGTACTCGCGGTGAAGCACAGGTCGTGCAGCGGCACACCGGCCGCCGTGGCGCTCTCGTCGGCGGCGGGCCGCTGCTCCGTGGTGGAGGCGGCGGGCCGCTGCTGCGCGGCGGAGGCTGCGGGCTGCTGCGCCGCGGCAGAGGCGGCGGGCTGCTGCTCCGTGGCGGAGGCGGCGGACCGTTGCTGCGCGGCGGAGGCTGCGGGCTGCTGCTCCGTGGCGGAGGCGGCGGACCGTTGCTGCGCGGCGGAGGCGGGCCCGGTGAGCAGTTCCCGGTAGTCGGCCGCCTGCGCGGCGAGGGCGTTCGCGTCGGACGCGGAGAGCGGCAGCAGGTACGGCCGGTCGCTTCCGGCGGCGGCGCGTTCCGGGCCGTGCGGTTCCGGCTGCCGAGGCGGGCGGCCCAGCACCACATGCGCGTTGGTGCCGCTGAACCCGAAGGCGCTCACGCCCGCCGCGCGCCGCTCCGGCGGCCACGGAACCGCGCTGGTCGGCACGTCGAAGGGGAGTTCCCGCCAGGGGATGTCGGGGCTGGGCTCCTTGAAGTGGAGGTGAGGCGGTACCTCGCCGTGGTTCAGGATCAGTACGGTCTTGATGAGGCCGGCGATGCCGGAGGCGGCTTCCAGGTGACCGAAGTTGGTCTTCACGGAGCCGACGGCGATCCGTCGCCGCTCACGCGGCCCGCCCAGCGCGGCGCCGAGGGCCTGGAGTTCGATGGGGTCGCCGAGCGGCGTGCCGGTGCCGTGGGCCTCCACGTACCCGATCTCGGCGGGCGCGACCCCGGCGTCGGCGAGCGCGTCGCGGACCAGGGCCTCCTGGGCGGGGCCGTTGGGGACGGTGAGGCCGCTGCTCGGGCCGTCCTGGTTGACGGCCGAGCCGAGGATGGTCGCCAGTACCCGGTCGCCGTCCGCGAGGGCCTTGGAGAGCGGTTTGAGCACGGCGACCCCGCAGCCCTCCCCCCGGTTGTAGCCGTCGGCGGCAGCGTCGAAGGTCTTGCACCGCCCGTCGGCGGCCAGCGCGCCCGCCGCCCGGCTCGCGCGGTGGATGGTGGGCCGCAGGATGGCGTTGACCCCGCCGACGACCGCGATCCCGCTCTCCCCGCTGCGCAGGCTGCGCACCGCGAGATGCACCGCGACCAGCGACGACGAGCACGCGGTGTCCACGGCCAGGCTGGGGCCGCGCACCCCGAGGAAGAACGAGAGCCGGCCGGCGGTGGAGCAGAAGGAGTTGCCCGTGCCGAAGAACGCGTCGACGTTCTCCGGGGCGTTGGCGATGAGTTCGGCGTAGTCGTGGGAGTTCATGCCGACGAACACCCCGGTGCGCGCGTCGGCCAGCCGCTCGGGCGTCTGCCCGGCGTGTTCCAGCGCCTCCCAGGCCACTTCCAGGAACAGCCGCTGCTGCGGGTCCATGACCTTCGCCTCGCGCGGCGCGATCCGGAAGAACCGGGGGTCGAACCGGTCCACGCCGTCCAGCCACGAGCCCAGCCACCGGCTCCCGTCGTCGAAGCGGCCCGGCGGCGACAGTTCGACGGCGTCGGTCCCCTCGCACAGCATCCGCCAGTAGCCGCCGGGCCCGTCGGCCCCGCCGGGGAACCGGCAGCCGACGCCGACGACCGCGATGGGTTCGGGGCCTTCCGGGGCGGCGGGCCGAAGGGCTTGCAGGGGCGCGGCGGCGGCGCTCTCCGGCGCGGCCCGGCGGTCCCACAGGTAGTCCGTCAACCGCTCCACGGTCGGGTGGTCGAACGCCACCGTGGCGGGCAGCGGCCCGAACCTGGCCTGGAGCGCCGTACGGAGTTCCAGCGAGGTGAGGGAGTCCATGCCCATGTCGGCGAAGCCCTGGCGCCGCCGGATCGTGCCGGGCTCGTGCCCCAGCACCTCGGCCGCCGCCGCGGCCACGAGGTCGGCCACCTCGCTCCGCTCGCTCGGGAGGCCGGGGGCTGCGGCTCGTACGACGGCGGAGGGCTCGACGTATGGCTCGGCGGCGGGCTCGACAGCCGGCTCCGGCGTCGGCGTCAGCGTCGGCGTGGGCACCGGCTCCGGCTCCGGCTCCGGCTCCGGCGTCAGCTGAGGCGTCAACTGCGGCGTCAACTGCGGCGCGGGCTCCGGAGACCCCTCGCTCTCCTTGATCCAGTAACTCCCTCGCTGCCACGGATAGGCAGGGAGCTTCACCGGACGGCCGCCCCCCGGCGGCACCGCCTCCCAGCGGACCGCGGCCCCCGCCGCGTACAGCGCGCCCAGCGAGGTCAGCAGCGTCTGCGGCGCGGGGAAGGCCCGGCGCAGGGACGGTACGACGAGGGCGTCGCCGGCGCCACGGTCCTCGCAGGCGTGGGTGATGGGCAGGGCCAGCACCGGGTGCGGGCCGAGTTCCAGGAACGTCCGGCGGCCCTGGTCCAGCAGCGTGTCGACGGCTTCGGCGAAGCGGACGGGTTCGCGGATGTTGCGTGCCCAGTGCGCGGCGTCGAAGAGCTGCCCTCCCCCGTCCCCGGCGGGTGTCGTGGTGGCCACGGGCACCGTGGGCGGCGCGGCCCGGAGCCCGTCCAGCAGCTCGGCCAGCCGGTCCTGGTAGGGCTCCATGTACGGGCTGTGGAAGGGGTAGTCGCCGGGCAGCGCCCGGCAGCCGACGCCCCGGTCCGCGAGGTCGGCCAGCAGCCGCCCGACCGCCGCCGCGTCGCCGGAGACCACGGTCGTGCGGGAGCTGTTGGCGGCAGCCGGCCAGATGAGCCCGGCGTACGGGGCGAGGGCGCGCCGCGTCTCGTCCTCGGGGAGGTCGAGTACGGCCATCCGGCCGCGCCCGGCCGACGCGGCGAGCAGCCGGCCGCGGTGCACGGCGACCCGTACGGCGTCGTCGAGGGTGAGCGCGCCCGCCACGTGCGCGGCGGCGATCTCGCCCATGCTGTGGCCGACGACGGCGGCGGGTTCGATGCCCCAGGAGCGCCAGAGCGCGGCGAGCGCCGCCTGCACGGCGAAGATCACGGGCTGTGCGTACTCGGTGCGGTGCAGCCGGGACTCGTCCTCGGGCCGCGCGGTCTCCTCCTTCGGCGACCAGCCCGCGTGCTCCAGGACGAGGGCGTCGCAGGCGTCGAAGGCGTCGCGGAAGGCGTCATGGCAGTTTTCATGACTTTCACGGCTTTCACGGCTTTCACGATCAGCGTCGTCCGCGAGCAGTTCGCGGGCCATGCCGGGCCATTGGGCGCCCTGCCCGGAGAAGGCGAAGACGACGCCCGGCCCCTGCGCTCCGTCGCTCTCCAGGTCGCGACCGCCGGTACTGAGTCCCTGCGGCGCCCCGCCGTCGAGAAACGCGCCGAGCTTGGCCGCGAGTTCGTCCGTGCCGCCGCCGGTGACCGCGAGGCGGTGCTCGGCGTGGTGGGCGCGGCGCACGCCCGCGGTGTGGACGAGGTCCCGTGGCGCGGGCGGCTCGGCGCCGGTGAGCCGGTCGCGGTAGGCGCGCGCGAGGTCGGTGAGCGCGGTGCCGTCGCGGGCGGAGAGCGGCAGGAGGAAGGAGCCGGACGGCTCCGGAGGACGGGCGTGGGCGGGCTCTCCGGCCGCCTCCGGCATACGGGCTCCGGCGCCCGGCGCCGTACGGGCGTGGACCGCCTCCGGCGTCGTGGCGTCGGCGCGCGTCGGCGCCGCTTCGATGATCACGTGCGCGTTGGTGCCGCTGAGGCCGAACGCGCTGACCCCGGCCAGTCGCGGCCGGCCGTCTGCGGTGTCCGGCAGCGGGGTCAGCTCGGTGGCGACGTCCACGGGCCAGTCCCAGCGGATGCGCGGGTTGCGCTCGCGCACGTGGATGGTGGCGGGGATCTGCCGGTGCCGGAGGACCAGGGCGGCCTTGATCAGCCCGGCGACGCCCGCGGCGGCGTCCATGTGGCCGAAGTTGCTCTTCAGGGAGCCCACGGAGAGCGGGCGGTCCTCGGGGCGGCCGGCGCCCAGTACGGTGCGCAGCGCGCCCATCTCGATGGGGTCGCCCAGCGGTGTGCCGGTGCCGTGGGCCTCCACGTAGTCGATGTCGGCGGGCGCGACGCCCGCGGCGGCGAGGGCGTCGGAGAGCAGCCGCTGCTGGGCCGCGCCGCTGGGCACGGTGAGCCCGGCGCTGGCGCCGTCGTGGTTGACGGCGGTGCCGCGGATGACGGCGAGGATGTCGTCGCCGTCGGCCAGGGCGTCGGAGAGCCGCTTGAGCACGACGATGCCGCATCCCTCGCCCCGTACGATGCCGTCCGCCGAGGCGTCGAACGGCTTGCAGCGCCCGTCGCGGGACATGGCGCGGACCTTGCACAGGAAGATGCTGAGTTCCGGGGAGAGGATCAGGTTGACGCCGCCCGCGAGGGCGATGTCGGCCTCGCCCGTGCGCAGGCTCTGGCAGGCGAGGTGGACGGCGACGAGCGAGGACGAGCAGGCGGTGTTGATCGACATGCTGGGGCCCTGGAGCCCGAGCACGTGGGAGAGGCGGCCGGGGCCGAAGCTGAATTCGCGTCCGCTGGCGTACCAGGCGCCGATGCCGGACAGGCCGGCCTGGCGGGCGTGCAGCAGGGTGTAGTCCATGCCGATGACGCCGGTGAAGACGGCGGCCCTGGTGCCGGCCAGGGCGGTGGGCGACTGACCGGCGTCCTCCAGGGCCTCCCAGGCGACCTCCAGCAGCAGCCGCTGCTGGGGGTCCATCTCGTGGGCCTCGCGGGGCGCGATGCCGAAGAACGCCGGGTCGAACCGGTCGACGCCGTCGAGGAAGGAGCCCCAGCGGCTGTACATGGCGCCGCGCCGGTGCGGGTCCGTGGAGTAGTGGCGGTCCACGTCCCAGCGCTCCGGGGGGATTTCCCCGATGGCGTCGGTCTCCGCGCGCAGCAGGTCCCAGAAGCGCGGGAGCCCGTCGGCCCCGCGGGGGAAGCGGCAGCCCGCCCCCACCATGGCGATCGCTTCGTGCATCGGCGCGTTCCCCTCCAACTGCGGCGGTCCGTACGGTCGGGCGGTCGGGCGGTCGGGTGTCCCGGCGGTCGGGTGTCCCGGCGGTCAGAACAGGGGCGCGGCGCTGGGCGCGCGCAGCGAGCCCAGGTGCTTGTGCCACAGGTGGTCGGGGTTCTCCTCGACCTGCCGGGTGATCTCCCGCATGGCGGCGAGCGCCTTGGGTTCGGCGTCGTCGTAGACGTCGCCCTGGAGCATCTTCAGGACGTCCATGCGGTACTTCGGGTCCTGTACGAAGGCCGTGAACAGGATGTTCAGCCGGTAGTAGATGGAGATGAACTCGTACCAGTTGCCGACGGCGCGGCGCAGTTTGGACTCGTAGGTGTGGAACGAGCCCTTGCCGAAGTCGCCGGTCTCCGCGGCGGCGATGACGTCGTGGCTGAGCAGCCGGGCGCCGTTGAGGGCGACGCTGACGCCGCTGGAGAAGATCGGGTCGACGAAGCGGGCGGCGTCGCCGACGAGGGCCCAGCCGTCGCCGCAGATCTGCTTCATGGCGTAGCTGTAGTCGCCCTCGGCCTTGAACGGGCGTACCTGCTGGGAGTTCTTCAGGGCGTCGCGCAGGTCGGGGCGGCTGCCGACGCACTCCCAGAAGAAGCCCTCAAGGTCCGAACTGGACGCTTTGAAGTGTTTTTTCTGGGTGACGACGCCGACGCTGGTGATGGTGTCGGTGATCGGGATCTGCCATACCCAGGTGTCGGTGACCGGGAGGAAGTGGATGAAGATGTAGTCGGCCTGCTCCTTGTTGACCGCGAGGGCGGAGCGGTCGAGGCGGTCGAACCAGGAGTGCACGGCGTACTGGTTGAAGACCGGGTCGCTGACCTTGAGTCCGAGCTGCCGGCCGAGGAAGGTGCCGCGGCCGCTGGCGTCGATGACCATGCGCACCTTGACCGAGGATTCGCCCGCGCCGAGCGGGAACACGATCCGCGGGCAGGGCTCGGAGAAGTCGACCCGGCGGATGCGAATGCCCTCGTAGACCTTCGCGCCCAGGCTGTTCGCGTGCTGGAGGAGCAGCAGATCGAATTTCCCGCGGTCCACGTGGTAGGTGTAATCCTGGTGGACGCCGAGCTGTTCGCGCTCGTGGAATTCGATCTCGGCGGCCCGGAATCCGTGGGACATTCCCTTGAACCCCATGGTGGGGATCGACTGTTCGGTGGCCGAGGTCCAGGCGGCGCCGTATTTCCTGGGGAACGCGGCCTCCTCCATCTGCGGCAGGAACCCGATGTCGGCGAGTACGGGCGTGGTGGCGGGTATCAGCGATTCGCCGACGTGTTCGCGGGGGAAGAGATCGCCCTCGAACACGACGCAGCTCAGGCCCGCCTTGGTCAGGTAGGAGGCGGCCGTGGCGCCGGCCGGCCCCCCGCCGATGATGCCGATATCGAAGTCAACCTCAGACACAGCTCTCCCCTTCGCTTCTCTTGACTGCTCGCCGGCATGGGCTCGGCATGCCGCCCCGCCGACCGGGAATCTTCATTCCTCGTTGACACGGAACAGCGGGAAATGGGAGTCCAGTTGCCCCGCCGCGTAGTCGCGCGCCAGTTCCGGTATCTCGTCGAACCGGTAGACGCGCTGGTCGCCCACGTCGAGCATCCAGCCCGAGCGCTCCTGGAATTCGAGGATCTCCTCGATGTCGTGGAAGCAGCAGGCGTGGGTGTGCACGTGGATATGGCGCTTGATGCATTCGTTGGCGCGTACGGTCTCCAGCCGCATGCCGTGCTTCCAGCCGACGGTGGTGAGCACCCCCTGCCGGCCCAGGGCGCGCAGGGTCGCCCGGTGCACGGGTGCGCCGATGTTGTCGATGACGACGGCGGCCCCGCGCCGCGCGCTGAGTTCGGCCACGATCCGCAGGAACGTCCGCTCGGACTGGCGGTAGCGCTGCCGGAATCCGGGGTCGGCGGCCATCCGCTCCTCGTCGTGGCAGAGGTCGGGGAAGAGCCGGCGGTCGACCGGGATCATGCCCTTGGCCTCGATCTCGGCGAGCCGCCGCGGGTTGCCGGAGGCCATGGCGGCCCGGAAGCCGGCGCGCTGGGCGAGTTCGAGTTCGGCGACGGCCACCCCGCCGCCCCAGCCGAAGGCGAGCGGCGGCGGGTCCATGTGCGCGGGGTCCGTACGGACCTGGGAGCGCCAGCAGGCGTGGGCGACCTTCCAGTTGTCCCATGCCGTCCAGTACCGCCCGTAGGAGGCGGCCCACTGCCGGAGCGAGTAGCGGGTGTCCTTGGGCAGCGGCAGCAGCAGGTGTTCGCCGATCTTCGTGCGGCGGGCCAGGACGCCGGTGGTGCCGGGGGCGTCGTAGGCGTGCACGAGTTTGACGTAGCCGTCCCGGTCGGTACGGGCGAACGCCTGGATCAGGCAGAGGTCGCCCTCCTTGACGCGGGTGACGGCCTTGCCGGGCCGCTCCACCCGTACGACCCCGAAGTTCCCGATGACCATGCGGTCCTCGCCGCGCTGGCGGCACACGTCCACCGGGGTCCGCTCCAGGGCGTGGCTCATGTTCGCTTCCCAGGAGCCGTAGAGCGGCGCCACCAGAACTTCGTTCTCGGTGATATCCGGAAAACTGAATTCCTGCCGGACGAGTTCTCCGGGCTGGGGATCTCCGGATTCCGTGCCGGCGGGTCCCGCGTGCAATACCCATGCGTCGGTGGTGATCACCTGAGTAGGCCCCTCGGTGAGTTCGGAATCTTCCTCGGCCGGGCCCTCGTCGGCCCTCGGCACAACGCTTGGAAATCTACGTTCGGAGGGTTCCGCCCGTCTTCCGTCGGCCTGATGAATTCACCGGGCACCACCAAAGGATGAGCGTTCATCCTTTGGTGGGAGCGAGCCGTGACCCGCCGCGCGCCGAGCGCCGCCCGGCGACCGCGGGACGTCGCCCGACGCACCCGACGGGGACGGGCCCGAAGCCGGCGGGGGCGGGGCGGAGTGCGGGCGGAGGGGCGCGGCGCCCATGGCGTGCGCGCCGCCGTCGGCGTGCACGATCTCCCCCGTGACGGCGGGCAGCCAGTCGGAGAGCAGGGCGCAGACGACGCGGGCGACGGGCTCGGCGTCGGCGGAGTCCCAGCCCAGCGGCGCGCGGCCGGGCCACGGCCCGCTCACCGCCTCCGCGCCGGGGATGGCCCGCGCGGCGGCGGTGTGCAGGGGGCCGGCCGCGACCAGGTTGACGCGCGTCCCCTGGCCGCCGAGGTCGCGGGCCAGATAGCGGCAGCAGCTCTCCAGCGCCGACTTGGCGACGCCCATCCAGTCGTACGCGGGCCAGGCGACGCGGCCGTCGAAGTCCAGGCCGACCACCGCGCCGCCGCCCGCCGCGGCCAGCAGCGGGGCGAGGCCGCGGCCGAGGGCGACGAACGAGTACGCCGAGACGTGCAGCGACGTCGCGACGGCCGGCCAGGGCGCGGTCAGGAAGCCGCCGCCGAGGATGTGCGGCGGGGCGAAGGCCGCCGCGTGCAGCACGCCGTCCAGCCGCCCCCACCGCGCGTCGAGGCCGTCGGCCACGGCGGCGATGTGGTCCTCGCGGGTCACGTCGAGCTCCAGCACGTCCGGCGGGTGCGGCAGCCGCCGGGCCACCCGTTCGGTCAGCCGCAGCCCGCGCCCGTAGCCGGTGAGCACGAGGGCCGCGCCCTGCTCCTGGGCGAGCCGCGCCACCCGCCACGCGATCGAGGACTCGGTCAGCACCCCGGTGACGAGAAGGCGCTTGTTCTCCAGCAGCATGGCTCGGCTCCCTCGGCCGTCACGGCCCTCGTCCACCCTCGTCCGCTTCCGGCTCTCCAGAATTCACGTGCCGGAACCAGGTGAATACGGCCGCACGTCCTCATTCTTTCGGAGGGGGCGTACGGTGCTGCCCGCTCCCGATTCACCAGCAGTGATGAGGATTTCGCGCGGCCGGGGCCGATACGGTGCGGGAACCGAGGTTTGTGGAGCGCGCCATGCCGGAGGGTGCCATGCCGAAGATCAAATACCTTTCCCCGGAGTATCTGGCGGAGTTGGAGAAACGCGGCGGCCGAATGCCCGAGAAACCGGGGCTGGACCTGGAGATCCAGCACGTCATCCGGGAGGCCCCGGAGGGCGGCGAGATCGCGTACTACTTCCGTATCCGCGACGGCCGGCTCGTGGAGGCCCGGCGCGGCACGCTGGAGCGGCCCATGTGCTCGCTGCGGATGGCGTACCGGACGAGCGTGAAGCTGACCACGCGGGAGATGAAGGCGCTCGTGGGCCTGGTCACCGGCAAGATCCGGCCGGGCGGCGACGTGGCGCGGCTGCGCTCGATGATCCCGTCGCTCCAGTCGCCGGAGTTCATCGCGCTGACGGACGAGGTGCACGCGATGACGGAGTACTGAGCCCTTGAGCCCTTGAGTCCTGAGCGCTCCGTCAGGGGGCGGAGCGGCCACCGGCCCGCGGCGCGACGCCGCGGGCCGGTGGCCGCTCGGATCAGCGGGTTCCCCGTACGGTGTGGACCTCGCGCACGGTCCTCCGTACGAAGCCTCGCGCGCGGGCCCTCGTGTACAGGACCTTGCGTGCGGGCACTCACGCATCGGCACGGGCCCCGCGTACGGCCGTTACGCGCGGATCTTGCGGGCGACGGCCCCGTACATGGCGATGTCGCGGTCGTCCACGACCTCCTGCCCCTCCTCGGGCTGCCAGTGGTGGACCTGCGTCAGTCCCGGCTCGACGACGTCCATGCCGGCGAAGAACTCCTCCGCCTCGGCGCGGGTGCGCAGTTGCATCTGCATGCCGCGACGCCCGTACTCGGCGGCGACCCGGCCGACCTCTTCGGGCGCGAAGTCGGCGGTGCCGATGGTCATGGCGAGGAAGCTGCCGACGGGCAGCGGCTCCAGGAGGCGCTGGACCAGGCGGTGGTCGTCGGGCGGGAGGATGAAGTGCAGGATGCCGATGATCATGAGGCCGACGGGCTCCCGCAGGTCCAGGAGGCGCTGGAACTCCGGGGAGTTGATGATCGCGTCGGGGTCGCGCATATCGGCGTCGACGTAGGCGGTGCGCCCCTGGGCGGAGCTGGTCAGCAGGGTGTCCGCGTGGTTCAGGACGATCGGGTCGTTGTCGACGTAGACGATCCGCGCGTCGGGGGCGACCTCCTGGGCGACCTCGTGCAGGTTGGGTGCGGTGGGCAGGCCGGTGCCGATGTCCAGGAACTGCCGGATGCCCTGCTCGCGGGCGAGGTACCGCGCGGCGCGGTGCATGAACTGGCGGTTGGCGCGCATATGGACCGGGAGCGCGGGCCACTCCTGGCACATCAGGTCACCCGCGTCGCGGTCCACGTCGTAGTGGTCCTTGCCGCCGAGGATGTAGTCGTACACGCGCGCCGAGTGCGCTTCGCCCGTGTTGATTCTGTCCACTGAAAAGCCCTGATGCGCCATCTCGCTCCTCAAACATTGCTCTGCGTCACCCCGGAGTGTAAGGCTGCCCCTCCCCGGAGTTGACCGGAGGCCCCCGCGCAGGGGCCGGCGGGCTCGGGCCCCGCGTCGGAGAACTCCCGCGCCCTGCCCGCCAGTAGCCGCCGCCGGAACGTCCGTGAGCTGCGTGGACACGACGGAATGAGCGTCAGGGAGGGCGCCCGGCCGCGCCTCGCGGCGACGGCGGCCGAGGCGCGTCGGCGCCTTATACCCCGCGCGCACCTCGCGTACTCCCCGGCTCCGCGCGCTCACGGTGTGTGCCGGGTCGGCCCGTAGCCGCGATCAGCGCTCCAGGTCGGCCGGCGGCGTCGCGCGGATGGCGGTCACGCGCCGCCGTACGGCCTGCTCCGGGGCGCGCGGTACACGGCGCTCAGGTCGCGTCACTCAGTGGCGGTGGCGCCGCTCGGCTCGCGGCGGACCACGTCCACCAGGGACAAGTCCGTGATCTTGAGGCTCGGGGACACCGCCAGCGTCAGCGTCGAAACGCTCATGAAGGGGTTGAGGTGCTCCCAGCCCCACCCGGTGAGCGCGTCGCGCACCACCCGCGACCGCCGCGCGACCTCGGCGGCCGAGTCCGGCGACATCACGCCGCCGACCGGCAGCGGCAGCCGGGCCGCGACGTCCTCCCCGTGCACGACGGCGACGCCGCCGCCGTCCTCGACGACCGCCGCCGCGGCCGCCGCCATCGCGGAACGGGAGGTGCCGATGGTGAGGAGGTTGTGGCTGTCGTGGGCGTAGGTGGTCGCCACCGCGCCCGGCGCGAGGGTGCGGCCCAGCAGCGGCGCGAAGACCGTGCCCGAGCGGCCGTAGCGGTTGCGCACCCGGACCAGCGCGGTCCGGCCCTCCCACGCCACCTCTCCGGCCCGGACGGGGAGTTCGATCTCCGCCGCCTCGGTGTAGGTGTCGCGGGAGTTGACGCGCATGGCCCGGAAGCGGTGCGTGCCGTCGGGGAGGTCGACCCGCCAGCGGAAGCCGTCGGGGGTCTGCGGCTCCACGGTGAGGGTGTCGGCGAGGGGGCCGGCGTCGGGGGCGTCCGGCGAGGAACCGGAGCCGGCGGCCGGGCCCGTACGCACCTCCGCACCGCTGCCCGTGCGCGGCTCGGCTTCGTATGTCGCGGCCCCGTCCCGCGCCACCTCCCGGCCGCCCGCGAAGACCGCGGCCGGGTCGAAGTCGGCCAGTTCGCCGCGGAGCAGCACGAGGTCGGCCCGCTTGCCCGGGGCGACGACGCCCCGGTCGTACAGCCGCAGCCGCTGCGCCGGGGCCCAGGTCAGGGCGCGCAGCACCGCGGTGGCGGGGAGTCCGGCGCGCACCGCGACCCGTGCGATGTGGTCGAGGTGGCCGGCGCCGAGGATGTGGTCGGCGGCCAGGTCGTCGGTCACGAGGCAGAGCGGGGGAAGTTGGGGCAGGGCGAGCAGCGCCTCGACGGTCTCGGGCAGCAGGCACTTCTCCTGAAGCATCATCAGCATGCCCATCCGGGCCTTCTCCAGGACCACCTCGGTGCGGTTCTTGGTGTGGTCGGAGTCGACGCCGGTGGCCATGTACGCGCTGAGTTCCGCGCCGCTGAGGTTGGGGCAGTGCCCGTCGAGGATCACGCCCTGCGCGCGGGCGGCCGCGACGATGCCGCGCATGCGCGGGTCGTCGGCGACCACGGCGCGGTAGTCCATGACCTCGCCGAGGGCGATGACGCCGGGCAGGCGCAGCAGTTCCGCGATGTCGTCGGCCGACAGGCTCGCGCCCGCGTGCTCCAGCCCCTCCAGGGCGGGTACGCACGAGGGGACGCCCCACAGCTGGGTCTGCGGGGTGCCGCGGCCCGCCTCGATCATCCAGCGCATGGCCCGCGCGCCCGCCACGTTCACGATCTCGTGCGGGTCGGCGAGCACGGTCGTCGTGCCGCGGGCCAGGGTCAGGGCCGCGAAGGTCTGCGGCGTCAGGAACGAGCTCTCGATGTGCATGTGCGCGTCCACGAAACCGGGCACGACCAGCAGCCCGGTGGCGTCGACGTGGTCGCGGGCCGCGCCGGGCGCGCCGGGCGGCAGCACGCCGCTGATGGTCTCGCCGCGCAGCAGGACGTCGGCGGCGAACTCCTCGCCGGTGAAGGCCGACACCACCCGCCCGCCGCTGATCCGGACGTCGTGCGGCTGCTCGGTCGTGGAATGCATGGGATGCACACTCCTCAGGGTGGTCGGGAGGGGATCGTGGCGGCGGTCGCGGCGGGTTTCGCGGCGGGGGCGGGCGGGCGTCATGGGAGCAGCGTGTAGAAGTAGTAGCCGAGCGGGACCATCACGACCCACAGGCCCCAGGGGATCTCCCGGAATCGGCCGGCGGCGGCCTTGACCAGGACGTGGGCGACGAGCCCGGCGGCGATGCCGGTGCCGAAGTTGCCCCAGAACACGGTGGTGGCGACGGTGAGCGCGGCCGGGACGGCGTTCGTCGGGTCCTTGAAGTCGACGTTGCGCAGCGCGCCGAGCATCGTGAGCCCGATGTACATCAGCACGGGCGCGGTCGCGGCGGACGGGATGAGCGTCGCGAAGGGGATGACGAGCAGCAGCGCGGCGAAGCCGCCCGCGGCGACCACCGAGGACAGGCCCGTACGGCCGCCGCTGTCGGCGCCGGCCGAGGACTCCAGGTACGCGGTCATGCTGGGCGCGCCGAGCCCGGCGCCGCCGATCACCGCGGCGGAGTCGACGTAGAACGGCCGCCGGATGCCGGGGAGGTTGCCGTCCTTGTCGGTGAGGCCCGCGCGGTCCGCGACGGCGAGCAGCGTGCCGGTCATGGAGAAGAACTCCGAGACGAAGAACGCGAAGATGTACGGGAAGTACTCGGGTTTCAGCGCGCCGAGCACGTCGATGTGGAAGGCCACGGGGGCGGGGCTGTCGGGTGCGCCGAAGAAGTGGCCGGGCAGCTCGGTCACGCCGAAGGGGATGCCCGCGACGGTCACCGCGGCGATGGTGATCAGGAACGCGCCGGGCACCTTGCGCGAGGCCAGGGCGGTCAGCAGGACCAGCCCGGCGAGGGCCAGCAGCGCGGCGGGCTCGGAGAGGTCGCCGAGCGCGAGCGCGTTGCTCGCGGGTTTCGCGACGACCAGGCCGCTGTCCTTGAAGCCGAGGAGGGCGATGAAGAGGCCGAGGCCGCCGCTGATGGCGTATTTGAGGTTCTGCGGCATCAGCCGCGTGATCAGGTCGCGGATGCCGAGCAGGGTCAGCAGCAGGAAGGCGACGCCGGACCACAGGACCATGCCGAGCGCCGCGTCCCAGGGGACGTGGTCCTGGCCGACGATGGTCACGGCGAGCAGGGCGACGCCGCCGAGGCCGGGCGCGAGGACGAAGGGGAGGTTCGCGAAGAGGCCCATGGCCAGGGTGGACAGGACGATCGCGATGATCACGGCGGTGGTGACGGGGCCGTGCGGCACGCCAGCCTTGGCGAGCTGGCCGGGGACGACGACGACCGCGTAGGCCGCGGCGATGAACATCGACAGACCGGCGACGGCCTCGGTGCGGGGGCTGCTGCCGCGGGCGCGGACGCGGAAGCGGCGTTCGAGGAGGCCGGCGGGGGCGGCGGGCGGCTCGGCCGACGCCCCGGCGGACGTGACGGCGGGCGGTCCGGCCGACGCCGCGGGCCCGGCGGCTGGATCGGTGGGCGGCTCGGCGTACGGCCCGGTGGACGGCTCGGCGTGCGGCCGTACGGGCGTCCCGTCGGAGTGGGGCATGGCTACCTCGGTGGACCTCGATGGGCCGCGGTGGGCCTCGATGGGAGGAATGGATCTTCGGTCGCTGGCCGGTCGCTGCGCACCTCCGATGAAACCGGTTGCAGAGAGCGGTTGCAGATAGGATGACATGGGTCGGACGCGGGATGCGTCCGGGCCCGGCGGGGAGGGGAGAGCGAACGGTGTCCACACTGGCGGACGTGGCCCGCGAGGCGGGCGTGTCCAAGGCCACGGCGTCGCGCGCGCTGATGCGCCCCGAGCTCGTGGCGCGGCCCACGCGGGAGAACGTACGGGCCGCCGCCGAGCGCCTCGGCTTCCAGCCCAACCGGGCGGCGCGCGCCCTGACCACCGGCCGTACGGGCATGGTGGGCCTGGTGGTGCCGACGCTCGCCAACCCGTTCTTCGCCCCGCTGGTCCTGGGCGCGCAGCGGGCCGCCGAGGAGACCGACAACCATCTGCTGCTCACCGTCTCCGAGTACAGCGCCGAGCGCGAGGCCGCGCTGGTGGGGCGGCTGTCGGAGCAGGTCGACGGGGTGGTGCTGGTCGCGCCCGTGGGCTCCGACGCGGCCCTGCGGGACCTGGCCGCCCGCCGGCCGCTGGTCCTGGTCGACCGCAAGGTGGGCCGGCTGCCGGCCGTGGTGCTCGACACCGCGTCGGGCACCGCCGCCCTGGTCCGCCACCTCCTGGAGCTCGGGCACCGGGACATCGTGTATGTGTCCGGGCCGCCCGGTTCGTGGGCCGACGGGCGGCGGCGCGCGGCCATCGCGGAGCAGACGGAGGAGGCGGGCGCCCGGATGCGCGTACTCGGTCCGCTGCCGCCGACGTTCGACGCGGGGATCGGCGCCGCCGCCGAGTTGCCGGCCGGGGCGACCGCCGTCGTCGCGTACAACAGCTACCTGGCGCTCGGCCTGCTGCATGGGCTGAAGGCGGCGGGCCTGCGCGTGCCGCGGGACGTGAGCCTGGCGGCAGCCGACGACCTCACCGCGCTCGGCGCGACCGTGCCGTCCGTGACGGCGCTCGACGTCCCGGTGGAGGAGGCCGGCGCCCTCGCCGTGACCCGCCTCCTGGAAGTCCGCGCCGGCACCCGCCGCACGGTCCGCACCCTGCTGCCGACGCGCGTGCGCCCGCGCGAGTCGACGGCGCCGCACCGTGCGGACCGTACGAGCTAACCCGCGCCGTCACCGGAGTCGCCGGGGTCGCCGGAGTCACCGGAGTCGCCGGACAGCGGCTCTGCGCGCCCTTCTCGCCCCTCGCGGCCTTCGCGGCCCTCGCGGCCTTCAGAACGGGCCGCAGCACGCGCCAGCGCCATGATCCGCGCCACGACCGGAGCCTTCAGCTCCGAATACTCCAGGAGGTTCGGTGCCCGGCCGGCGGCTTCCCGTTTGGCCGCCGCGTACTGGGAGACGGCGTCCGGGTGCGACTTCAGGTAGTCGCGGAAGAGGATGTTGTCCGTCCACAGCCGGCCGCGCCGCTCGACGACATGGGCGTTGACCGACTGCCCGGAGCGCCGCCGCAGATACTCCCGTCCGGGGACGCCGGCCTGCCCGAGATGCTCGTAGGCGAGGCCCGCAAGGCGGCGGACGGCGGCTTCGGCGTCGGCGTCCGGGCAGCCGATCTGGATGTCGATGACCGGCTTGGCCACGAGCCCGGGAACGGCGGTGGAACCGATATGGGCCACCTCCGCCGGCAGCCCGTGGAGCGCCGCCGCGATCTCGCCGACGAGCTCCCGGCCCCGCGCCGCCCACTCCGGGTCGTACTCCGCCAGGTGGATGGGTTCATCGAGATCGGTCACGCCGCCACGGTAGCGGCGCCGTCGGCTGTGGCGGGCCGAGCGGCAGGGTCCACAGCCGCTGTGCCGAGCTGATGTTGCTGCCCTGTTCCTCGGTGCCGGTCAGCAGGACGTTCAGGCCCCCGCGGCGCTCCCCCGCCCCCGGCTCCGCGACCCGTCACCGCCCCGGAGCCGGGGCCGTCGCCGCGCGTTCCGGCTCCGGGGCGCAGTGCGCGCGGCGGTAGGCCAGGGGGGACAGGCCGAGGTGGGTGTGGAAGTGCTTGCGCAGGGCGACCGGGTCGCCGAAGCCGCAGGCGGCTGCGATGCGGGCGACGGTGAGGTCCGTGGACTCCAGCAGGTCGCGGGCCTGGACCAGCCGGCGCTGGAGGAGCCATCTGAGCGGGCTCGTGCCGACCTCGCCCCGGAACCGCCGGGTGAACGTGCGCTCGCTCATGTGCGCGTGCCGGGCCATGTCCTCCAACGTGATCGGTTCGGCCAGCCTGCCCAGGGCCCACTGCCGGGTGGCCGAGGTGGAGCGGTCCGCGTCCACCGGCACCGGGTGCTCGATGAACTGCGCCTGCCCGCCCTCGCGCCACGGCGCCACCACGCACCGCCGCGCGGCGGCGCCGGCCACCGCCGCCCCGTGGTCCAGGCGGACCAGGTGCAGACAGAGGTCGATGCCGGCCGCCCCGCCCGCGGACGTGAGGACGCGCCCGTTGTCGACGAACAGCACGTCCGGGTCGACCTCCACGCCGGGGAACAGCCCCGCGAACAGGTCGCACAGCGCCCAGTGCGTGGTGGCCCGCCGCCCCTCCAGCAGACCGGCCGCGGCGAGCAGGAACGCCGACGTGCACAGGCTGACGACACGGGCCCGCGGGGGAATCCGGTCGAGCGCGGCGGCGACGCCCTCGGGCAGCTTTCCGGTGGCGACGAGGTCTTCCCTGGGCTCCTGGGTGGCGATCACCACCGTGTCCGCGGTCTCCAGGAGCGACTCGTCGTGGTCGACGACGATCCGGAAGTCCTCACTCGTACGGACCGGCCGGCCGCCGAGCGAACAGGTCTCCACGGAGTAGAGGCGCGTCCGGTCCGGGGCGCGGGCCTCGTTGAACACGCGGGCCGGAATGCCCAGGTCCAGCGGTACGACCCCGTCGAGGGCGAGAACGGCGACGCGATGCGGCATGGCCGTAATGGTACGACAGATGGCCGTACGGCCACTCGCCGCGCCGGAGTGCACCGGAGAAGCTGGACCGTATCGGGGGCCACCCCGGCACCGGGCCCCTCGCCCGGCCAGAGAACACAGCACAGAGCACACGCGTACCGGAAGCGAGCGACGAAGCATGAGCGAGCACATGATGCGGGCCGTCACGATCGAGGAGTTCGGGGGGCCGGAGGTGCTGACGCCCGGCCGTATCGCGCGGCCCGAGCCGCTGCCGACGGAGGTGCTGGTGCGCGTGCACGCCGCCGGGATCAACCCGGTGGACTGGAAGACCCGCGCGGGGCACGGGATGGCGGGGTTGCAGACGATGCCGCTGATCCTCGGCTGGGACGTCTCCGGCGTCGTCGAGGAGGTCGGCTTCGGGGTCACCACGCTCGCGCCCGGCGACGAGGTCTACGCCATGCCGTGGTTCCCGCGCCCCGCGGGCGGCTACGCCGAGTTCGTCACCGCGCCGTCCCGCCACTTCGCCCGCAAGCCCGCCGCCCTCGGCCACATCGAGTCCGCGGCCCTGCCGCTCGCCGCGCTCACCGCGTGGCAGGCCCTGGTCGACACGGCGGGCGTCACGAGCGGTCAGCGGGTCCTGGTCCACGCGGCGGCCGGCGGCGTCGGCCACCTGGCGGTGCAGATCGCCAAGAACCTCGGCGCCGAGGTGATCGCGACCGCCAGCGAGCCCCGCCACGCCTGGCTCAAGGAGCTGGGCGCGGACGAGACCATCGACTACACCCGGCAGCGCTTCGAGGACGCCGCCGGCCAGGTCGACGTCGTCATCGACCTGGTCGGCTCCCAGGACGACACCGACGTACGGTCCGTAGCGGCGACCCGCCCCGGCGGCCTGGTCGTCTCCATCCCGAGCGGCGTCTCCGAGGGCCTGGCCGCCGCGGCCGCCCAGGCGGACGTGCGCACCAGCCCCCTCCTGGTCGAACCGGACGCCACTGCCCTCACCGCCATCGCCGGTCTGGTCGACTCCGGCGCCGTCCGGGTCGAGGTCGAACGCGTCTTCCCCCTGGAGCAGGTCGCCGAAGCCCACCGCCTCGGCGAGACCAACCGCACCCGCGGCAAGCTCGTCCTCGACGTGGCCTCCTGACAGGTCGTTCAGCACAGTTCAGCACAGCGCCTTCAGCGGTCAGGGGCCGGCCGACCGGGGAGCCCGCGCAGGGCTCCTCGGCCAGCCGGCCCCTCGTTCCGCCGGCTTCTCGGTCCGCCGGCCCCTCGGCCAGTCGGCTCCGCGGTCAGTCGGCGGCGTCCGGCTCCGTGCGGACGGCCGCGCTGCGGTACGCGCCCGGGGTCTGGCCCATGGTCCGGGCGAACGTGTCGATGAACGCGCTGGTGGTGGCCCAGCCGCAGCGGCGGGCCGTGCCGGTGACGGAGGCGCCCTCGGACAGCTGGAGCATGGCGTGGAAGACGCGGGTACTGGTGCGCCACTGCGGGTACGTCGTGCCGAACTCCGCGCGGAACAGCCGGGTGAGGGTGCGTTCGCCGACGCCCGCTCGGCGGGCGAGCCAGGCCAGGGAGCGGGGGCTGCTCAGGTCCTCCTCGACCGCCCGGCAGGCGTGGGCCAGGCGCGGGTCCTGGGGGGTGGGCAGCGTCAGCGGCTGGACGTCCGCCCGCCGCAGCCGGTCGTTGACCACGGCCCGCAGCCGCCGCCGCTCGGGTTCCGGCAGGTCCGGTTCGGTGTAGGCCATGAGGAGTTCGCGCAGCAGGCCGTCCACGGCCAGCACCGTCGGCGAGCCGTCGGGCAGCGGGGCTTCGTTCGGCGGGAAGCCGATGGTGTGGATCATGCTCGCCCCGTAGACCCGGTGCTGGTGCCACATCCGCGCCGGGGTCCAGACGGCGCGGTTGCTGGAGACCACCCAGGTCCCGCGCGCGGTCCGGACGGACGTGACGCCGGTGCTGACGTAGAGGAGCTGGTGGTACTCGTGCCGATGGCGGTCGATGACCTCGCCGGCGGCGTGGACGTGGGAGCTCGCGGGCGGGATCGCGGGCGGGGAGACCGGCCGATGGCTATTCTGCGACACAAGTAGGCAGAATAATGGAAGTGCGCCGCCGTACCCCGCTGGCACAGTGACGTCATGGACACCACACCAGGAGCGTCACACCGACGCCGCCGTCGACCATGGCCCGGCCCCTGCCCCCGCGTCCCCCGTACGACCGAGCCGGAGGCCGCGCCGCGGTGACCGTGACCAACAAGCGCAAGCCCAGCGGCATAGCGGCCCGCCTGCGCAGCGCCGCCGTCGATACGCGCCCGCTCGCCGTCCCGGACTACCGGCGCGTCCTGATCGGCCAAGGCGCCTCGATCATCGGGACGATGCTCACCGAGGTCGCCGTCCCGGTGCAGATCTACTCGATGTCGCACTCGTCGATGTACGTGGGGCTGGCCGGGCTCGCCGGGTTCGTGCCCATCGTCGTGTTCGGGCTGTACGGCGGGGCCATCGCCGACGCGGTCGACCGCCGGCTGCTCTCCCTGTGCTCGTCGTTCGTGACCTGGGCGGTGACGATCCTCCTGCTCGCCCAGACCCTCCTGGGCATCGGATCGGAGGTGCTGCTCCTCGCCCTCGTCGCCGTTCAGGGGGCCGCCTTCGCCACGTCCTCCTCGGCGCGCGGCGCCATCATCCCGCGCATCGTGCCGCGCGAACTGGTCCCCGCCGCCAATACGCTCCAATTCACGGTCAGCAACATCGGGCAGATTCTCGGGCCGCTCATCGCCGGCGTTCTCGTCGCGCTGCCCCACGGCTTCGCCTACGCGTACGGCGCCGACGTGCTCCTCTTCACCGCCTCCCTCTACGCGACATTCCGATTGCCCTCGATCAAACCGGCGGGCAAGGCGGTCAAGGCGGGAGCGCGCGCCGTATTCGAGGGCCTCCGCTTCATCGGCGGCAACCCGGTGCTGCTGATGTCGTTCGCGGTGGATATCGCCGCCATGGTGCTGGCGATGCCGAAAGCGCTCTTCCCGCAGGCAGCCGCCACCCATTTCCACGGCGGAATCGGACTGCTGTATTCAGCGGTCGCCATCGGGTCCCTGCTGGCGGGGGTGTGCAGCGGCTGGATCTCCCGCGTGCGGCGTCAGGGAGTGGCGCTGGCCCTCGCCGTGGTCGGCTGGGCGATCTTCATCGCGCTGGCCGGTTTCACCCGCGCCCTCTGGCTCACCGTCGCCCTCCTCATGCTCGCCGGCGCCGCCGACCTGGTCAGCTCCGTCTACCGGCAGACGATTCTCCAGACCTACGCCCCGGACGAGATGCGCGGCCGCATGCAGGGCGTCTTCACCGTCGTCGTGGCCGGCGGACCCCGCCTCGGCGACCTGCGCGCGGGCGCCATGGCCGCGGCCACGACGTTCAGCGTCGCCTGGTCGGGCAGCGCCGTACTCTGCATCGTCCTGGTGCTCGTGGGCAGCGTCGCCGTGCGCCCGTTCTGGCGCTACGACGCCCACGCCGCCCACGAGGTCCACACCGCGCGGGACGCCCACGAGGCCGGCGCCGCGCACGACGCCCGCGACGCGAGCACGCCGCACGCGGAGTCGCTGACCCCGCGCGGCGAACCCTGACGGGCTACCGGGTTTCCCGGCCGTAGTCCTGGCCGCGCCGGAGCGTTCCCGCCGACCGCCGCGCCGCTGCGGGTGTGCGGTGCGCGAACCGTTGCTCTACTGGGAGCCGGGAGGGAGGAAGGACGGTTCCCGTGCCCGAGGCGGCGAGCGGTGGCGGCAGGCCCGAGCGCGTGGACGCGGTCGTCGTCGGGTCCGGGTTCGGCGGGTCGGTGGCCGCGCACCGGCTGGCGGCGGCCGGGCTGTCCGTCGTCGTCCTGGAGCGCGGCCGGGCCTACCCGCCGGGGAGCTTCGCCCGCACGCCCGCGGAGCTGGGGCGGGCGCTGTGGGACCCGAGCGAGGGGCTGTACGGGCTGTACGACGTGTGGCGGTTCCGGGGCTGCGACTCCCTCGTCTCCAGCGGTCTCGGCGGCGGCTCGCTGATCTACGCCAATGTGCTGCTCCGCAAGGACGAGCACTGCTTCGTACGGAACGAGGCGCTGCCCGGCGGCGGCTACGAGTCCTGGCCGCTGACCCGCGCCGACCTCGATCCGCACTACGACGCGGTGGAGGCGATGCTGCGCCCGGTGCCGTACCCGGTGGACGCGCCCCCGTACGCCCGTACGCCCAAGACGGTCGCGCTGCGGGACGCGGCGGAACGGGCCGGGCTGCCGTGGTCCCCGGCGCCGCTGGCGGTGGCCTTCTCCCCCGCCCCCGGCGCGCCGCCCGGCCCGGAGCTGCCCGTCGCCGACCCGCCGTACGGGAATCTGCACGGGGTGCCGCGCCGGACCTGCGGGCTGACCGGCGAGTGCGACCTCGGCTGCAACAACGGCGCCAAGAACACCCTCGACCACACCTATCTCTCCGCCGCCCGCCACCACGGCGCCGACCTGCGGACCGGCCACCAGGTCACGACGGTCGAGCCGCTCGGGGACGGCGGTTACCGCGTCGGCTACGTCGTGCACCCGATGGACGACCCCGAGGACCCGCGCGCCGAGCGGCGCGGGGCCCGGACCGCCGACCTCCCCCGCCGCCGCCTCGACTGCGGCCGCCTGGTCCTGGCCGCCGGCGCCTACGGCACGGTCCGCCTGCTGCTCGCCAACCGCGCCCGGCTGCCCGGCCTCGGCCCCGCGCTGGGCACCCGGTTCTGCGGCAACGGCGACCTGCTGACCTTCCTGTACGGGCGGCCGGGCGCCCCCGCGCCCCGGCCGGACCGGGGGCCGGTGATCACCGGCGTGGTCGACGTGCCGGGCGCGGCGGCCGGCGGGGCGGGCCGGGGCCACATCGTCCAGGACGGCGGCTATCCGGGCTTCCTCAACTGGTTCGTGGAAGGCGCCCGGCTGGCGGGCGGCGTGCGCCGGATGGCCGCCTTCGCCGCCGACCTGGCGCTGTCGTCGGTCGCCGACGCGCCGGACAGCAACATCTCCGGCGAGTTCGCGGCGCTGCTCGGCGCGGGCGGCGGCTTCCCCGGCGTGCTGCCGCTGCTGGGCGTGGGCCGGGACGTGCCGGACGGGGTGATGACGCTGCGCGGCGGCCGGCTGGACGTCGAGTGGACCACGCGGACCAGCCGCGCCTACTACGAGGGGGTGCGCGCCACCATGCGGGCGCTCTCCGACGGCATGGGGACGCGGTATCTGGACAACCCGCTCTGGCTGTGGCGGCGCGTGGTGACCGTCCACCCGGTGGGCGGCGCGCCCATGGGCGACCGGCCGCAGGACGCGGTGTGCGACGCGTACGGGGAGGTGTTCGGGCATCCGCGGCTGTACGTGGCGGACGCGGCGGCGCTGCCGGGGCCCGTCGGCGTCAACCCGTCGCTGACGATCGCCGCGCTCGCCGACCGCATGTCCACGCGGCTGCTGGAGATGCGCCCGCCCCGGCCCGCGTACCGTCCGGCCCCGGCAGCCGATACAGCCACAGCCACAGCCACAGCCACAGCCACCACTCTCACCTTCACCGAGAAGATGCGCGGCGCGCTCGCCGACGGTCCGGCGCTGACCCTGCGCCTGACCATCGCCGTCGACGACGTCGACGCCTTCTGCGACTCGCCGGACCACCAGGCCGAGGCGCGCGGCGAGGTGGCCTGCGACCCCTTGGGCGGGCGGCTGACCGTACGGGAGGGGTGGTTCAACCTCTTCGTGCCCGCCGGGTCGCCGGGGCGGCGGCGGATGCTCTACCGGCTGCACCTGTACGGTCCCGACGGGCGCGATCTGACGCTGACCGGCCGCAAGGAGGTGGGCGACGATCCGGGGATCGACCTGTGGCCGGACACGACGACGCTGGCCGTCGGGGTGTGGCCGGGGCGGCTCGGCCCGGACGAGGAGCCCGAGGAGGCGCGGCTGTGCCACGGCACTGTGCGCGTGGGCCGGCTGGACTTCATCCGCCAGCTCGCGTCGATGCGGACGGCGGGCGCGGCGCCGCTCGCCGGGCTGGCCCGGTTCGGCCGGTTCTTCGCCGGTGAGCTGTGGGACGTATACGGGCCGGGGCGGGCGTAGCGCGGGCGACACGCAGGCGATCCGGGTCGGCCCGCGTGCTCGCGGCGGGAACGCGTCAGCCCGCGTGCTCGCGGAGGAAATCGACCATGTGCGGGAAGACGTCCCGCGCGCTGTCCTTGCCCATGAAGACGTCCTGGTGCCCGTAGCCGGGGAAGAGCCGCAGCCGGGAGACGCCGGGGGCGCGGCGGGCCAGTTCGCGCTGGCAGGCGGTGTTGGAGTCGGACATGACGTGGTTGCGGTCCCCGCTGGTCAGCAGCAGCGGCGTGGTGAGGCCGGCCGCGGCCTCCAGGTAGTCGTCCGGCAGGTCGCGGTAGGCGGGGTCGCCGGGCCGGTACTTGACCGCGCGGCCCGCCCGTACGATCGCCCGGATGTGCCGGTAGTAGTGCACGCCGGTCGCCCCGAACAGGTCGGCGATGCGCTCGTGCGTCACCGGCGACATCCGCTCGTGGTCGAAGAGCGCGGGCCGCCCGGCGCCCCACATGGCGCTCACCATGTGGCAGGAGCGGACGTCGCATTCGCGGTGGAAGAGCGACACGGCGCGGGCGATGACGCGGCCGCGGGTGAAGTGCGCGTCCTGCGGCCAGGCCGGGTTGAGGTAGGGCAGCCCGAGCACGTACTCGGTCAGGCCGGGCACGACGCGCAGCTTGCACCGGGACCAGGCGGGCAGCCGCAGCACCAGGGCCGAGCTGTTGGCGATCGCGCTGCTGACGCCGGTGGCGGCCCCGGCGGCCAGGCTCATCGCGAAGGCCACCGCGCCCAGGCAGTGGGCGATGACGTGGACGCGGCACCCGGGTCCGACGTGGGCGCGGATCTCGGCGAGGGCGGCGGGGAAGTCGTGGAGGGCGACGTCGTCGAGGGTGAAGCGGTGGCAGGCGAGGTCGTACG
This sequence comes from Streptomyces sp. NPDC050617, assembly GCF_040654795.1. Lineage (NCBI taxonomy): Bacteria > Bacillati > Actinomycetota > Actinomycetes > Kitasatosporales > Streptomycetaceae > Streptomyces > Streptomyces sp. NPDC050617. The sequence goes on from NZ_JBFAIS010000014.1 coordinate 164,035, forward strand.
GGAACCGGTTGCTCATCCGGTGGTCCAGCGCCCATACGTCCGGGAAGCCGTGGTCGAGCAGGTATCCGGCGAGGTTGGCGTGCTCGGGCATGATGAACATGTCGCTGGACGTCGTCAGCCCGTGGACGAGCAGCACGGCGTCGCGCGGGCGCGCGGGACTCCCCCGGTCCTGGGGCGGTCCGCGCCGGAAGCGCGTCAGGGTCAGGCCCAGCCCGTCCCCGGCGGCGAACGGGTGCACGGTGACCTCGGCGTCGCGCACGCCGTCGCTGGTGAACATGGGGATGAGCCGTTCCATACGGCACCTGGCCTCCGCTGCCCCGCCTCTCGAGTGGTCCGGGTATTTTGTCGCTAGACTTCAAAAATATTCCACTTTGTCGCCTATGTCGCTGCGGGCCGATGCGCACGGCCGATGATGCGCACGGCCGCCGCCGACGGGAACCGAGCGGCCCGATGTCCGAGAGCCCCGCACCGCACAGCGGCAGCCCGCTCGCCGGCCGTCCGCTCGTCGGCCGCACGGACGTGGTGCGGCTTCTCGACGCGGAGGCCGCGCGGGCGGCCGGGGGCGCGTTCCGGCTCGTGGAGCTGACGGGCGAGCCCGGCGCGGGCAAGACCAGGCTGCTCGGCGAGGCGGGCGCCGCCGCACGGCGGCACGGCATGACCGTGCTGCGCGGCCGGGGCACCGAGTTCGAGCACGACGTGCCGCTCGCCCTCGCCGTCGACGCCCTGGACGACCAGGTGGAGAACCGGGCGCGGCGGGTCCGCGACGCGCTGGACGCGCAGAGCACGCAGCTGCTGGCCGAGGTCTTCCCGGCGCTGTCGGCGGCCCGCGAGGAGCCGGGGCCCGGGGCCGCCGCCCCCGGCCTGCACCGCTACCGACTGCACCGGGCCGTACGCCTCCTGCTGGAGGTCCTCGCCGACCCCGGCGGCCTCGCGGTCCTGCTGGACGACGTGCACTGGGCGGACGAGGGGTCCGTCGAGCTGCTCGCCCACCTCGCCCGGCACGCGCCGCGCGGCCCCATCCTGCTCGCCGTCACCTACCGCACCCGGCAGGCCGGGCCCCGGCTCACCGCCGCCCTCGCGGACGCCGCGCCGGGGCTCGGCACCCGCGTCCAGGTGGCGCCGTTCTCGCTCCGGGAGGCCAGGGAGTTCCTCGGCCCCGCCGTCGGGGCCCGGCGGTGCCGCGCGCTGTACGAGGCCAGCGGCGGCAACCCGCTCTATCTGGAGGCGCTGTCCCGGTCCGGGGCCCGGCAGACGGCGCTCGCCACGCTGGCCCCCGCCGCGCGCGCGGCGCAGGGCGCGGCCCCGGCGCTCGACGGCGACGACGACCAGGTGCCCGGCGCGGTGCGCGAGGCCCTGGCCGCCGAGCTGGCGGCGCTGCCCGCGCCCGCCCGGCTCGCCGCGCAGGCGGCGGCGACGCTCGGCGACGAGTTCGACCCGGCCATGGTCGCCGTCGCGGCCCGTACCACCGAGACCGAGGCGCTGGCGGCCCTCGACGAGCTGGCCGCGCGCGACGTGGTGCGCTGCGCGCCGGCGCCCGGCCGGTTCCGCTTCCGGCACCCCGTCGTACGGCACCTCGCGTACGCCTCCTCCGGCGTCGGCTGGCGGGTCGCGGCGCACGCGCGGGTGGCGGCGGCCCTGGACGAGCGGGACGCGCCGACCGTCACCCGCGCCCGCCATATCGCCCGCTCCGCGCGGTTCGGCGACCTGCTCGCCGTCGGCGTGCTCGTCGAGGCCGCCCGCGCGACCGCCTACCAGTCCCCCGCCACCGCGGCCGGGTGGCTCCAGACCGCGCTGCACCTGCTGCCCGAACGGCCCGACGGCCCCGAGGGGACCGGCGGCGACCGGCTGTCCCTCCTCGTCGAGCTGGCCCGCCTCCAGGGGGTCGGCGGCCGGCTCGTACAGGGCCGGGACACCGCCCTGGAGGTGCTGCGGCTGCTGCCCGCCGACGCGTGGGCGCAGCGCGCCCGCGCCGCCCGGTTCTGCGCGATCCTGCAACGGCTGCTCAACCGGCAGGACGAGGGGCGGGCCCTGCTCCGCGCGGAGCTGGGCCGGGTCCCGCCGGAGCACGCGGCCGAGGCGGTGCCGCTGCGGCTCCAGCTGATCGGCGACAGCATCATCCGCGCGGACTACCCGGCCGCGGGCGAGCAGTTGGACGAGCTGACCGCCGTTCTGGCGCGGGCCGGGACGGCGCCGTCGGCGGACGGCGGCCGGGCGCGCGAGGAGTGGATGCCGGAGGACTGGGTCGCCGAGGACTGGGTGCCGCTGATCGCGCTGCGGTTCGCGTACGCGCACGGCGTCGGCGAGCGCGAGGCCGCGGCCCGCTACGCGGAGCGGGCCGACCGGCTGACCGACGAGGCCACCGACGCCGAGCTGGCGCTGTGGCTGGAGTCGCTGTCCTTCCTGTGCTGGGTCGACGCGATGATGGGGCGGCTGCCGCAGGCCGTGCGCAAGACCGAACGCGCCTTGTCCATCGCGGACGCCACCGGGCAGAGCTACCTCGCCCCCTGGGTGCTGTCCGCGCAGGCGTTCGCCTTCGGGCGGCTGGGGCGGCTGGCCGAGGGCGTGGACCGGGCCGAGGACGCGGTCGACGCGGCCCGGCTGCTCGGCTCGGACGAGTGCGTCGCGCTGGCCCTCGCCGTCAAGGGCCTGCTCGTCGGCTGGACGGGCGAGCACACGGCGGCGCTCACCGCCGCCGACGAGGCGATCCGGCACGCCGGGGCCCGCCGCGAGTGGTGGGCCCGGCTCGGCGGCGTGGGCCGGGGCATGGCGCTGGCGGGGCTGCACGAGGTGGACGAGGGCGAGGCGCAGGTGCTGGCCGCGTGCGACGACTTCGTCACACCGCTGCTGGAGCAGTCCTGCCTGCTGATCTGCTGCGAGGCCATGGCCGACGCGGAGGCCGAGCGCGGCCGGCCCGCGGCGGCGGCCCGGTGGGCGGCGCGGGCCGAGGGGGTTCCGGGCGGCGGCGCGGGGTCGCCCTTCGCGGCGCTGGCGCGGGCGCACGCGGCGCTGGAGGACGACCCGGCCGGGGCCGCGGCGGACGCGGAGCGGGCGGCGGAGCTGTTCGGGGAGAGCGGCGAGCGGGTGTTCGCGGGGCGGGCGCGGCTGCGGGCCGGTACCGCGCACGCGCGGTGCGGGCGGAGGAAGGCGGCGCGCGCGGAGCTGGCGCGGGCCGCGGAGCTGTTCGGCGCGTGCCGGGCGCAGGGGCTGTACGAGAGGACCGTACGGGAGCAGCGGCGCGTCGGCGTCCGGACGGCGCGACCGGCGGCGGGGGCGGGAACGGGGGCGGGGGCAGGGACGGGGGCGGCCGGGTCGCTGTCGCGGCGGGAGGCGGAGGTCGCGGAGCTGGTCCGGCAGGGGTTCACCAACCAGCGGATCGCGGAGCGGCTCTTCCTGAGCCCGCGCACGGTGGAGACCCACGTGGCGCACGTCTTCGCCAAGCTCGGGGTGTCGTCGCGGGCGGCGGTGGCGGGGCGGCTGGCGGAGGGCGGCGGGTCCGGCGGAGCGGGCACGGACCGGGGCACGGGCACGGGCACGGACCGGCGTACGGGCACGTAGGCGCGTACGGGCGGGGGGCCTGCCCCTCCCGGCGTACGGGCGCGGGGCGGGGCCGTACCTCCTCGCCTACCGGCGCGTCCGTGGAGACCGGCCGCGGGTCCGTAGCGCATCAGTAGGTCAGTAGGTCAGTAGTCGGGCCGGTGTTTCCCCCGATGTGGGCGGGGCGGGCCGGGGCGCACGGTGAAGACCGTAAGCGCCCGACCCCACGAAAAGAGCCCCGAAATGCCCGAGCTCATCGAGACCCTCACCGAACCGGCCCCCGCCCCCGTCACCGCCCCGGAGTCCGCTCCCGCCATCACGGAGCCCGAGCGGACAGCCGCCACGGCGCCGGCGCGGGCACCGGAGACGACGGCGGAACCGGCGCCGCTGGAGCCGTTCGCCGACCCCCTGCGAATCCCCCCGGTCCTGCGCCCGGAGACCGACCCCGGCACCGGACTGGCCGAGCTGACCGTCACGACCCGCCCCGTCCTCCTCCCCCTGCACTCGCAGCTCCCGCCGTCGCTCATGTGGGCGTACGACGGGCAGATCCCCGGACCGACCGTCGAGGTACGGCGCGGCGCCCGGCTGCGGGTCGCGTGGACCAACGGGCTGAGCGGCCCGTACCCCCTGATCAAGGTGGAGACCAAGGTCCAGGCGAACACCATGCTCCCCGGCTACGACCCGGACGCGGACACGTTCGACCGGGGGGCGCCGAAGCTGCCGCCCTGGACGGTGGTGCACCTGCACGGTGCGCGCACCGGCGGCGGCAACGACGGCTGGACGGACAACGCGGTCGCCCCCGGCGAGACGCAGCTCTCCGAGTACGCCAACGACCAGGCGGCGACCACCCTCTGGTACCACGACCACGCCATGAACATCACCTCGCTGAACGTGATGACGGGCCTGACCGGCATGTACTGGATCCGCGACGAGGAGGAGGAAGCCCTCGGCCTGCCGGACGGCCCCCAGGAGATACCGCTCGTGCTGTGCGACCGGAACCTGGACACCGACTGGGAGGGCCGCCTCACCGGCCGCCTGATGCACAAGGTCTTCCGCAACGAGCAGGATGTGCCGCTCCCCTTCTACGGGCCGTACACCCTGGTCAACGGCGTGATCCAGCCTCATCTGGAGGTGGCCGCGCGCTGGTACCGATTCCGGATGGTCAACGGTTCGAACGCCCGCTTCTTCACCCTGCGGCTCTGCTACGAGGACGGGACGCCGGTGGAGCGGGAGCTCGTGGACCGGGCCTTCCACCAGATCGGCACGGACAGCGGGCTGCTGCCCGAGCCCGAGCCGCTGCCCGCCGAGGGGCTGACCCTCGCGCCGGGCGAACGCGCCGACGTACTGGCCGACTTCTCCGTGCTGCGGGGGATGCGCGTGCACTGGGTCAATGTCTCGACCAACCCGCCGGGCCCGGCGCCGTCGCCCCAGGTGATGCAGTTCCGGGTCGAGGACCGGGAGGAAGACGACCCGTTCGCGCTGCCGCCCCGCCTCAGCCCGTCCTACGAGCGGCTGAGCCACGCCACCGCCCCCGACCACGAGCACCGGTGGGTCGTGCTGACCCCGCCGGACGCGACCGGGATGCCGATGATGTGGGAGATGGAGACCGTCGAGGACGCCTCGTCGGTGCCGATCCCCAGCGACGGCGTGGTCCAGGTCCGCAGGCCGGGCCGGCCGCTGCTGACGCTGCGCCGGGTGGCGACGCTGTTCGACGACGCCACGACGTTCATGGTGCGGCAGGACGGCTGGGAGCAGTGGAACGTCCTCAACCTGGGCGGGCCGGTGCACCCCTTCCACATCCACCTGATCCGCTTCCAGGAGACGCGCCGGCAGAACTTCGACGCCCGCGGCTTCCAGCCGCTGCTGCGCGCCGACGGCACCGTGCGCGGCCACGGCACCGTCACGCCCGTCACCTTCACCGAGGAGGTGCCCACCGAGGGCGCCGGCCGCGGCTGGAAGGACACCGTGCGGGTCGGCGACACCACTCCGCCGCCGGCGGGGTCCGGCCAACTGGTCTCCGTACTGGGCCGGTTCGACGGCGCGAGCGGCCGCTACATGTACCACTGCCACATCCTCGAGCACGAGGACGAGGCCATGATGCGCCCGTTCTCCGTGATGCCCGGCCAGGTCATGGACATGCGCCCCGGCATGGGCCACGGCACCGAACACGGCGGCGGTGGCGGGCACGGCATGGAGCACGGCGCCGCCGAAAGCCCGGAGGGAGGCCGTACCTCATGACCGCCCCGGACCGCCCACCCGCTGCCCGACCCGAGACACCGAAGGAGCGAACCGCCATGACTGCCCCGGCCGACCCCCTCGGACCGCACCGCGGCGAAGGACACCGCGTACGGCCCACCGGCGGCCAGACCCGCGCCCTCCCCCTGGAGAGCCCGGCCGACATGTCCGAACGGCTGCCGCTGACCTACCACGCCGCCCACACCGTCTCGACGTCCCGGCACGAGATCGTCCGGGTCCTCGACGGCCAGGACGACCGGCTGCTCGTCATCGCCGGGCCGTGCTCCGTGCACGACCGGGCCGCCGCCCTCGACTACGCCGCCCGCCTGCGGGCCGCCGCGGCCGGACTCACCGAGGACCTGCTCGTCGTGATGCGGGTCTACGGCGAGAAGCCGCGGACCTGCCTCGGCTGGCCCGGCCTCGTCGGCGACCCCGGCCTGGACGGCGGCGCCGACGTCGGCCGGGGCCTGGCCGAGGCCCGGTCCCTGATGCTCGACATCGCCGAGTCCGGGCTGCCCGTCGGCTGCGAATGGGTCAACCCGCTCGCGCCCGCCTACCTCGGCGACGTCGTCAGCTGGGGCTCCGTCGGGGCCCGCACGGCGGCGAGCCAGGTGCACCGGGACATGGCCAGCGGCCTGCCGATGCCGATCGGCGTCAAGAACACCGTCGACGGCTCGGCGCAGATCGCGGTCGACGCGATACGGGCCGCCGCCGCCCCGCACGCCTACCTCGGCGCGTCCGCCGACGGACCCGTGTCGGTGCTGCGCACCAGCGGCAACCCGCACTGCCACCTCGTACTGCGCGGCGGCGCGGACGGCCCCAACTACGGGGCGGCGCACGTCCGCCGCGCCGGCCGGGCGCTGGCCGACGCCGGGCTGCCGGTCCGGATCGTCGTGGACGCGAGCCACGGCAACAGCGGCAAGCGGCACGAGCGGCAGCCCGCCGTGGCCGAGGACCTGGCCGTACGGATCGCCGACGGCGACACCGCGCTCCGCGGGGTGCTGCTGGAGAGCTTCCTGGTCCCCGGCCGCCAGGACCGCTCCCCCACGAAGCCGCTCGTCCACGGCCAGAGCATCACCGACTCCTGCATCGGCTGGGACACGACCGCCGACCTCCTGCGCGAGCTCGCCGGCGCCGCCCGCGCCCGCCGCGCCGGCTCCCTCCCCCGCGCCCGGAACGGCGCGGCGGACGCCGACGCCGACGCGGAATGGGCCTCCGCGGCCCTGGGGTCCGCGCAGCTCATGGAAAGGCGATGAGCCCCCGTGACCGCCTCGCTCCGCTACCCCAGCACCGACCGCCGGGCGGCTGACGTCGGGCCCCCGGAACCGTCGGCCCCGCGCCCCTTCGACCTCGGCGACGTCGCCCGGTTCAGCAGCCCGCTGACGCGGATGCTGCTGGCCAGTGACGGTCTGACCACCACGCTGCTGGAGTCCGCGCTCCGCACCCCGCTGCGGTTGCGCGTCCTGCATCAGGGGGTGGCGCCGGCCGCCGCGCAGGACGCCCTAATCCGCCGGTGCCTCGGCGTCGGCGGGGACGAGCCGGTCCTGGTGCGCCGGTCGGCGACGGCCGACGCCGAGCTGACGCCCGTATCGCTGAACAGCGTCGTCGGGCTGGTGCCCGGCGACCCCGCGCTGGCCGCGTGCGTGCGCAGCGCCCGCACCCCCATCGGCTACGGGCTGCGCGCCGCGGGGGCCATGCGCGGCCGGCGGCTGGTGGAGGTCGGCGTCGCCGGGTGGGAGCGCGACGGCCGCGTGCTGCCCGCCGTCTTCAAGTCCTACGTGGTGCTCGACGGCGACCTGCCCTGGCTGTTCATCCGCGAACTCTTCAACCCGCTGCTCGTTCCCGCGGGCCGGGACGGCGACGGGCGCGGGCCGGTAGTCGCCGGGCGGGCGCACCCGCTGGAATCGCCCCCGGAATCGGGGGCGGCGACGTCCGGGCCTTCCGAACCTTCCGAACCTTCCGGCCCCTCTGAGCTCGCCGGGCCTTCCGGTCCTTCCGAACTCGCCCGGCCTTCCGAACCTTCCGAGCCCGCCAGGCCTCCCGGTCCTTCCGAACTCGCCCGGCCTTCCGAACCTTCCGGCTCTTCCGAGCTCGCCGGGCCTCCCGGTCCTTCCGGCCGGGCGCCGCGGCAGCGGGTCGTGGGGCGGGAGCAGGCGCGCTCGTACGCCACGCGGGCCCCGGCCCCGGCCCCGGCACCGGCCCCCGCTCCAGGAGCGGCGGCGACACCGCCCCCGAGGCCGAGCGCGAGCGACGAGGCGTTCTGGCTGCAGTTCGGGGGGCAGGCCACGGGGGCGCTGCTGGCGGCGGCCGCGGGGCTGGTCCGGTACGCGACCGGGGTGCCGGTGACCGTCGTCACCGGGGACCATCCGGCGCCGGGCCGGATGCCCCGCGAGGCCCGGTGGATCGCGAAGGAGTACGGGACGGCGGCCGGCCGTTCGGCGCCGTGGCTGGGCGACTTCCCGCAGATGATGGCGTTCCTGGACGACTGCCCGCAGGCCGTCGGCGGCAGCGTCCGATGGGCCGCCGACGGCAGCGCGCCACGGCCCGACGGCGGAGCCGTCGGACTGCGGCTGCGGCCCGGCTGTCGGCCCCGCGAGGTCGCCGCGCGGTGCGTGGCCCTCAACCCCGCGCGCGAACCGGGGCGGCTCGTCCTGTCCGTACGGCTCGCGCCGGAGCGGATAGCCGCCGAACTGCCCGCGCTGGTCGAGGCGGTCGCCGCCACCGACACCCCCGTGACCTGGGTCTGCGCGCCGCGGCCCGGCGGGGCGACGGCCGCCGCCGAGGTCGCCACGTTCTTCGACACCCACTATTCGATGGGCAGCCGGCCGGGCGGGCTGCTGCTCGACGACCCCGGCCGCAGCCACGCCGAGGTCCTGCGGACGGTGCACGCCGCCGCGACGGCCTGGCAGCCCGCGCCATGAGGCTCGGCGCCTCCCCTTCACCCCACGAGGAGTACTCATGTTCCCGGACCGGCATCCCGGTATCGCCCTGATAGACAGTCAGGGATCCATCAGCTACCGCGAGTTGTCCGCCGCCGTCACGGCCAGGGCCGCCGAACTCACCGCCGCCGGCCTGCGGCCCGGCGACCGCGCCCTGCTCTGCCGCCCCAATGGCCGGCAGTGGGTCGTCGACTACCTGGCGCTGGCGGAGCTGGGCGCCGTGAGCGTCCCGCTCAACGCGGCCTCCGCGCCGGACGAGATCCGCCACGTCCTCGACGACAGCGGGGCCGCCTGCGCCCTGGCCGCCGACCCACTCCCCGTGGCCCGCGACGGCCCGTCCCGTACGACGGCTGCGGACCCCTCCGAAACCGAGGCCAAGACCGAGACCGAGGCCGAAAACGAGATCGCTACCATCGCCTACACCTCCGGCACCACCGGACGCCCCAAAGGCGCGCTCCAATCGCGCCGCGCCGTCCGCCTCGGCGGTGAGAACATCGCGGAGCGGCTGGAGTTGGGGCCCGAGGACACCGTCCTCAGCCCGCTCCCGCTCGCCCACACCTTCGGCGCCAACGTGCTGAACGCCGCGCTCTCCGCCGGCGCCGCGGTCGTCATCCTCACCCGGTTCTCCGAGGAGGCCGTCGCCGAGGCGCTGCGCCGCCACCGGCCCACCGTGCTGGCCGGGGTGCCGACCATGTACCGCAGGCTGCTGGCCCGCCCCGAGGCCGAACTGCCGCTGGGGCCGGTGCGCTGTTCCCTCTCGGCCGGTCAGCCCGCCGGGCGGCGGCTCGCCGTCCAGTGGCAGGAGCGCTCGGGCGCGGTCTTCGCCGAGGGCTGGGGCATGACCGAGCTGGCGGGGCTCGCCTCGCTCACCCCCGCCGCCGACGCCGGTCACCCCGGCACCTCCGGCCCGGCCGTGCCGGGCACTGCCGTACGGACCGGCGAGGACGGCGAACTGCTGGTGAGCGGCCCGATGGTCACGCCCGGCTATCTCAACGCCCCCGAGGCGACGGCCCGCGCGCGGACGCCCGGCGGCGCGCTGCGCACCGGGGACGTGGGGCGGGTGGACGGGGACGGCGAGGTCACGGTCGTGGACCGGCTCAAGGACGTGATCCTGTGCGGCGGTTACTCCGTCTATCCGGCGGAGGTGGAGCGCGTGATCGCCGCGCATCCGGCGGTGGCCGCCGTCGCCGTCACGGCGATGCCGGACGCGGTGCGCGGCGAGGCGCCCCGCGCCTGGATCGCCGCGGTCCCCGGCACGTGCCCGGACGGCGACGCCATCATCGCGCACTGCCGGGGCCTGCTGGCCCCGTACAAGATCCCGCGCCGTACGACGTTCCTGCCCGAACTCCCCACCACCACGAGCGGCAAGGTCGCCCGTGCCCGACTCCAGGACTAGGAGCCCGTCATGACGAACCGTTCGACTTCCCCCCATCCCTCCGTGCTGGTCGTCGGCGCGGGTCCGGTCGGGCTGGCCGCGGCGCTGCTGCTGCGCGCCCGCGGGCTGGGCGTCACCGTGCTGGAGGCTTCGGCCCGCGGCGCGCCCCGGCCCGGCAGCCGGGCGATCTTCCTGCACCGGCAGTCCCTGGCGACGCTGGCCGGCGCCGATCCGGCCCTCGGCGCGGCCCTCGTCGGCCGCGGGCTGGTCTGGAGCGCGCGCAGCACGCACTACGCGGGCCGCGAGGTGCACCGCCGTACGTACCACCCGCCCCCGGTGCACCGGGCGCCGTTCTCCGCCCTCCCGCAGCCCGTCATCGAGGAGGAGCTGCGGGCCGCCTGCGTCCGCGCCGGGGTGGACGTCCGCTGGGAGGCCCCGGTCCGCTCGCTGTCCTCGGCGCCGGACGGGGTGCTGGTGCGGACCCCGCAGGACGTGCACCGCGCCGCGTACGCGATCGGCTGCGACGGGGCCCGGTCCGCGGTCCGCGAGGCCATCGGCGTGCGGCTGCGCGGGCCCCGTTCGCCCCATACGTTCATCGTTCTCGACGTCGCGGACGACCCCGCTCATCCGGTGCCCGCGGAGCGGGTCTTCCACTACCGCGATCCGCGGCTGGGCGGCCGGAACGTGCTGATCGCCCCGTTCCGCGGCGGCGTGCGCGTGGACGTGCAGTGCGCGGGGCGCGGCGGCGAGGCGGCTGCCGACCCTGATGACGCAGCCGCCGTCGCCGCGTCGGCGGCCGACTGGCTGCCCGCCCTGCTGCCCGAGGGGCATCCCGCCGCCGTCACCTGGTCCTCGCGGTACCGCTTCCAGCAGGCCGTCGCCGACTCCTTCGTCGACGCGCACGGCCGGGTGCTGCTCGCCGGGGAGGCGGGGCACCTCTTCGCGCCGTTCGGCGCGCGGGGCCTGAACTCCGGGATCGCCGACGCCGCGGCGGCCGCGGGCGCGCTGGCCGAGGGCGACGTCGCCGGTTACGCGGACGCGCGCCGCCGGGCCGCGACCCTCAACCGCCGTGCCTCGGGCCGCGCCCTGACGCACCTCACCTCCCCGTGGAGCCGCGCCGCGCAGCGCCTGGCCGCCGCCTCGGCCCCGCGCTCCCGCCGCGCGGGCCGCTGGCTGGACGACGCTCCGTACGGCCCGCGCGACGCGGGAATTCCCGGCAGCAAGTACTGAGAGCCTGTGTCGGCCTCGGGGACCGGCGGCTCATAAGCGGCTGTCGGCCCCACGGACACCCTGTCTTTCCCCGGCGCTTCCCCTAGGCCCTGTCGTCAAACTCCCGCCTGCTCCGCGACGCCTGGCACGCACTCTCGCCGCGTTGTCGGGATCATCCCGGTACGCCCAGTACAGGGATGACCCTCCGCCTTGCGAGAGCACGCACCAGCCGCCGCGGAGCCCGCCCTCCGGGCGAACGACGGGACTTTGACGACAGGGCCTAGCATGTGCCCGCAGCGTCGAGACGTCGGGAGCTGGTGGCCGTGGCGGAGCCGGGGCGGGTCGAGCACGACTATGTGATCGTGGGCGCGGGTTCGGCGGGCAGTGTGATCGCGCGGCGCCTGCTCGACCGGGGGTGTTCGGTGCACGTCCTGGAGGCCGGCCCGTCCGACGACGATCCGGCCGTGCACAGCCCGCAGGGGTGGCCCCGGCTGATGGGTTCGACGATGGACTGGTCGGTCATGACGGTCCCTCAACGACACGCGAACAACCGCTCGTTGACCTGGCCGCGCGGCAAAGTGCTCGGCGGCAGCGGCTCGTTGAACGGCATGATCTACATACGCGGGCACCGCAGTGACTACGACGCCTGGGCGTACGGCGGTTGTCCCGGCTGGGACTGGGACAGCGTGCTGCCGTACTTCCTGCGCTCCGAGGACCACGCCGACGGCCCGAGCGCCTGGCACGGCGGGGGCGGCCCGCTCCCCGTCGCCCGTATCGCCCGGCCCCACCCCGCCGCCGAGGCGTTCGTGGCGGCGGCGGTCGATCTCGGTCACGCGCCGACGGACGACTTCAACGGCGAGCGGATGACGGGGGCGGGCTTCAACCACGTCACGATCCGCGACGGCCGGCGGATGAGCGCCTGGCGGAGCTTCGTGGCGCCGGTCGCCGCGCATCCGGCGCTGAGGGTGACCACCGGCGCGCGGGCCCACCGGGTGCTGCTGGAGAACGGCCGGGCCGTCGGCGTCGAGTACGCGGCCGGCGGCGCGCTCCACCGGGCGTACGGGGCGGTGGAGACGGTCCTGTGCGGCGGCGTGGTCGGCTCGGCGCAGTTGCTGCTGCTGTCCGGCGTCGGGCCCGCGGACCAGCTCCGGCGCGTAGGGGTCGAGCCCGTCGCGGACCTTCCCGGGGTCGGCGCGAACCTCCATGACCATCTGCTGGTCAGCAACGTCTACGAGGCGTCGCGGCCGCTGCCGGACGGGCGCGCGAACCTTCTGGAGAGCCAGCTGTTCGCCGCCACGGACCGGCGTCGGCCGGGCCCCGACCTCCAGCCGCTGTTCATGCAGCTGGTCTACCCGGCCGAGTCCTATCCGGTGCCCGAGCACGGCTACACCATCGCCCCCGGCATCGTGCGCCCCCTCTCCCGCGGCGCCCTGCGGCTGGCCTCGGCGGATCCGGAGGCCGCGCCGCTGGTGGACCCGAATGTGCTGGCGGAGCCGCACGACCTGGAGTCGCTGGTGGACGCGGTGGAGCTGGCGCGGGAGATCGGCCGCAGCGCGCGGTTCGACGACTGGCGCAAGGCGGAGGCGGCTCCGGGGCCGGACGCCCGTACCCGCGCCGACCTGCGCGCCTATGTACGGCGCGCGGTCGGCACGTACCACCATCAGGTCGGCACCTGCCGGATGGGCCAGGATTCGCTGGCGGTCGTCGATCCGGAGCTGCGGGTGCGCGGCGTCGCGGGGCTGCGCGTGGCGGACGCGTCGGTCATGCCGTCGGTCCCCTCCGGGAACACCAACGCCCCCACCATCATGATCGGCGAGAAGGCGGCCGACTTCCTGCTCGACAGCGGGGCCGGTGGGGCCGGCGGCGCCGTCGGCGGGCCGTTGTAGGGTCGCCCCCGTGAATCATGGCGACGGGGTGCGGATACGGGACGCGGACACTGCGGACGCGGCGGTGATCGCACGCATCCATATGGACTCGCGGTCGGCGACGATGCCGTACCTCCCGGCGCGGCAGCGCGGTGATGACGAGGTCACGTGGTGGATCGAGCACATCGTGTTCAAGGAGTGCCGGGTGTGGGTCGCGGTCCTGGGCGAGGAGGTGCTCGGCTATGCCGCCCTGGAGGGCGACATGCTCGAACACCTCTATCTGCGGCCGGACGTCCGCCGCCGGGGCATCGGCACGCTGCTCCTGGAGGAGGCGAGGCGGCACAGCCCCGAGGGGATGTCGCTGCGCGTGTTCCAGCTCAACACGGGCGCCCGCCGGTTCTACGAGCGCCACGGCTTCACGGTGCTCGACACCAATGACGGCAGCCGCAATATGGAGAATCTGCCCGATATGACCATGCGCTGGACGCCGGACGCGCCTCGGCCGCCGGGAAGCACCCCGGCAGCGGGTTAGCACCCCGGCAGCGGGTTAGCGCCCGCCGACGGTACGAGCCGGGGCCGGCGGTACGAGCCGGGGCCGGCGCCACGGGCCCCGGCCGGCCTTCCCGCCTGCCGTCCGCCTCACGGCCCCGTTCGCGCGGCGAGCCAGCCCGCGCCGCGGGCCGCGAGCGCGCGGCGGCGCTGCCACCGGGACCGGGGCGGCACGACCGTCCCGCCGTCCGCGGCGCCCCCGCTCGCGGAGGCGGTCGCCTCGGTGACGGCGGCGAGCCGCCGCCCGGCCCGCGCGAGGTCGGCCATGAGCCGGTCTCTTCGCGCTCCGGGGGCAGTGGTGCGCAGGGCGCTGTACAGGCCCTCGACCTGGGCCACGGCCGCCCCGATGCGCAGATTGGCGCTCCCGGTCGGCGGTTGGTGCTCCTGCGACAACTCCACTGCCCCTTCCCCTCGGTTCACCGGCCCCGCGAGTTGTTACGAGTTGCTCAATTGCGCAATCTTGCAACTATATTAGCGACCCCGCCCGCCGCCCACCCGTGTGGCCCTCGTCATAGATGCTTGCCAGCTTGCGCGACCAGGCAACTGACTCGGCGAACGGACCGTCTCACTGGCCGGAGAGCGCTGGCATGGCCGGAACGGGCCGGTGGGGGGAAGCCGGTGGACCGCCGAACGGACTGGTGAGAGCGGACGTATGCAAGAACAACAGGCACGAGCAGCAGGCGGCGGACAGACCCGCCGGGGCGCTCGCGGCGGCCCGTATCCGCCGCAGGAGTGGCCCGCCCCCGCGGCCGAGCCCGCCCCTTCCGGAGCCGCCGGCTCCCCCCGGGCGGCCGGCGGGCGCCGCTCCGCGCGGGCGGGCGGCGCGCCCGCCGCCCGGAGCGGCAATCGGGGCGCGGTGGCCGTCGCCCTGGTGGTGCCCCCGCTGCTGGGCGTCGCCGTGGACAGTGTGATCGGCTCCGGTCCGGGGTGGACGCTGATGGCCGGGGCCGTGCTGGGCGCGGGCTGGGCGACCGTCCTGGCGGCCCGGCGGCGCGCCCTCGGGTGGGTGGTGCCGCTGCCCCCGCTGGTGGTGGCGGCGGTGACCGTGGGCGCGGGGCTGCTCGGCGAGTCGTCCGGCAAGACGCTCAGCACCGACCTGGTGCGCTGGGCCGTCGCCGGCTTCCCGGCGATGGCGGCCGCGGAGTGCGCGGTGCTCGCGGTACTGGCCGTACGGGGCCTGGCGGGCCTGGGGCGCGGGAGGCGCGGAAATGGCTGAGGAGCGCAGGTCCCGGCAGTCGGGGCCGAACAGGCACGGGTCCCGCGGGCGCCGCGCCCGCCCCCGCGGCGGAGCGGCTTCCGCTCGCGCGGGCCGGCCGCCGCGGATGGTGCTGGCGCTGCGCGCCATGGTCTGGGCCGCCTCCGCGGTCGTACTGATCGGCTGCGGGGTCACCTGGTACGCGTACCACTCGCTGACCGACGGCATGACCACGTCGAACGCGCTGGACTCCATCAAGAAGAACGCGCCCAAGCACCTCGACAGCTCGGTGAACCTGCTGCTGATCGGCCTCGACTCGCGCAAGGACATGGACGGCAAGGACCTGCCCAAGGAGTTCGTGCAGGACCAGCTGCACGCCGGGTCCAGCCAGATCGGCTACTACAACACCAACACGCTGATCCTGATGCACATACCGAAGGACGGCGGCAAGGTCCAGGCGTTCTCGGTGCCCCGCGACGACTATGTGCAGACCTACAACGGCGACGGCTCCGTACAGGGCCACTTCAAGATCAAGGAGGCGTACTCCAACGCCTACGCCGGGGCCCACGACAAGCTCGCCGCGCAGGGGATGAAGGGCGCGAAGCTGGAGGGCAAGAGCCGGGAGGCCGGGCGGCAGGCGACGCTGGCCACGGTGCAGAAGTTCCTGGACGTGCCGATCGACCACTTCGCCGAGGTCAACCTGCTCGGCTTCTACGACATAGCCAAGGTGCTCCAGCCGATCACGGTCTGCCTGAAGCACCCGGTGAAGGACCACTACTCGGGCGCGGACTTCCCCGCCGGCGTCTCGAAGCTCGACGCCAAGCAGTCGCTCGCCTTCGTGCGCCAGCGCCACGGGCTGCTCAACGGCGACCTGGACCGCACCCGCCGCCAGCAGGCGTTCATCTCGTCGGTCACCCATGAGCTGAAGAGCCAGGGCGCGTGGAGCGACCTGGGCAAGCTGCAAGGGCTCTTCGACGTCGTCAAGAAGGACCTCGTCCTCGACCAGTCGTGGGACGTGCTGGACTTCGCCCAGCAGGCGCCCAATCTCACCGGCGGCAACGTGGTCTTCCACACCCTGCCGATCACCGGGTTCGGCACCCGCAACAAGGAGTCCGTCAACCTGGTCGACCCGGTCCAGGTCAGGAAGATCGTCCAGCAGGCGTTCGCCACCGCCGACGCCTCGAAGGGCTCGAAGGACTCGAAGGACTCGGGCGGCAAGAAGTCCGAGAAGGCGGCCCCGGGCACCGTGGACGTGAACAACGGCAACGGGGGCAACGGCATCGCCGACGCCGAGCTCAAGGCCCTGGTCGCGCTCGGCTACACCGCCGGGACCGCGGGCGACGCGGCGGCGCAGCCGCACACCACGATCGCGTACGGCAGCGGTGCGCAGAAGGCCGCGCAGCAGATCGCGGACCGGCTGAAGACGGCGGCGCCCGTCGCGAGCGCGTCGGTGCCCGCGGGGCACGTCAGCGTCACGCTCGGTCAGGACTTCAAGCTCCCGGCCGACGCGGACGGCAAGTCCGATGACGCCACGTCGGGCGGCGACTCGGGCGGGTCCTCGTCGAAGTCCTCGAAGGACGATGACGACGACACGTCGGGGCCCGCGGTGAAGGCGGGCGGCGTGCCGTGTGTGAACTGACGCCCGTGGCAACGGCGTTGAGGGGTATCAACTAAGCGTTACCTTACCTGCGCCGAGCGTCATCTTTCGGACACCGCCGCGGCCGGGGGCCTCGCCTCCCCGGCCGCGGCGGCGTTCCCGCGCCGGTCCGCGCGGCGCTCGCCCTGTTCACAGCGTCAGGGGCGTGCCCGGTACTCGCCCCTGACACGCTCCGGGGCGCACCCGCCCGCGCACCGCTTCGGTGTCGATTACACGCGCCCCGAGGCCCCCGGAGACCTCGGGGCGCGGCTGGAATAACTCTCACATCCCCTGGAACACCCGCCTTACGTTCGATGGCGTGCGGCGGTGACCACCGGCCGAATTGCCGTGTCGAGCGCCCGATCCGATCGGGAATCCCTTTCCCGCTCCAGGGCCTGCTGACGTCCGCCGCGCGGAGCACCACGCATGTGCCAGGGTTCACGCGCCGCCGGCCGGGTCCCGTCCGATTCCGTCGCCGCCTCGCCGAACCTTCCCGGAAACCCTTCCGAACGGGGAGTGCGCAATGGCTACCTTTGTTCCCGTGGAGAGCGTGACCAGCTCCCGTGACCGCTCGCGCGTCCACTACAAGCGGTTCCACAACATCTATCTGTACGTCACCGAGAAGTGCCAACTGCGGTGCGGGCACTGCTACATGGGCGACCGGCTGGAGCGCGGACTGTCGCTGACGTTCGACCGCGCGAGCAACATCATGGACTACTGCCGCACCCTGGGCGGCGAGTACATCACCTTCCTCGGCGGCGAGCCCACGCTCCACCCGGACCTGCCCCGCATGGTCGACTACGCCGAGGAGCTGGGCTACAAGCAGATCATGATCAACTCGAATGGCCTGCTGGAGCGCACCATCGACAAGATCGACCCGGCGAAGCTGCACTACATCTCGTTCAGCCTGGACGGCGCGAGCCCCGCCACGCACGACGCGATCCGCGGCGAGGGCATGTTCGACAAGACGGTCCCGTGCATCCGCGAGACCATCGCGGCGGGCTACGACGTGCGGCTGATCTGCACGATCTCCCAGCTCAACATCGACGACGCGGCGCCGCTCCTCGCGCTCGCCGACGAACTCGGCGTCAAGATGGTCAACTTCCACGTCTTCTCCGAGGAGGGGCGCGGCATCGCCAACGCCGACGAGTGGTCGCTCTCCCCGCAGCGCTGGATCGACTTCTACGAGTACCTGGAGTCGATCAAGGACGACTACCGGACGTCGATCTGGTACCCGCCGACCTACGCGGGCCCGCAGAAGCTGGAGCGGTACATCGACGAGGGGTACCGCGGCTGCGTCGGCTGCTCCCTCGACCGGCTGTCGATCTTCCCGGACGGCCGCTGCTACGTCTGCTCGGTGCTGTTCGACGAGCCCATGCACTTCGCCACGATGACCGACCGCGGGCTGCGGCTGAACCGCCAGCACAACGAGTTCGAGCTGTTCACCCAGGCCGCCTTCCAGGCCAAGGACGAGCCCTGGCTGAGCGGCTGCCCCGCCGAGGAGGTCCTCGCCAAGAACGGCAAGCCGCAGAACCCCGACGGGCTCGTGTCGATGTGCCGGCTGTGGAAGTCCCAGGCGTGACGCCGAGACCGCCGGACCGGCCTTCGGGCGCCGGGGTATACCCCGGCGCCCGGGAAGAGGAGAGAGTACGGACATGGCCGTAGCCCCACCCGAGGAGGCGGTGGCCGGCCGCCCGGCCGCCGCGGTACGGACCCAGGCCGCCGAGCGCGCGCGGATCAAGCTGGCCTGGCGGCAGATGCCGGTACTGGCCGGGCTCCGCCGCAGGTTCCGCCCCGAGAAGCCGCTGCGCGACGTCCGGATCGCCGCGGCCCTGCACATCAGCCCCGAGAGCGCCCATCTGCTGGTCGCCCTCAAGGACGCCGGGGCGCACATACTGCTGCACCCGTCGAACCCCAGGACCGTGGACGCGGGCGCGGTGACCGAACTGGAGCGGCACCGTACGATCCGGGTCCTCACCCCGTCACCCGGCGCCGACCCCGGCCACCTCCCCGCCCAACTCGACGACTTCCGGCCGCAGTTACTCATCGACAATTCCTCCCTTCTCGTAGCCTGCGCCGAACACCCGCAGGCAGCATGGGAATTGGCGGGAGCGACCGTGCACTCGCGCAGCGGAACGCAGACCGTGCAGGCGCTGGCCGCGGCGGGCTCGCCGCTCACGGTTCCCGTCCTGTCGCTGGTGGACAACCCGCTCAAGAACGCCATCGAGACGCCCATGGGCACCGGGCAGTCCACTGCCGCCGCCGTCATCGGGGCCACCGGCATGCAGCTCAGCGGCAAGCACGTGGCGGTCATCGGGTACGGGACCGCGGGCCGCGGCATCGCCTCCTATGTGTCGGCGCTCCGGGCCCGGGTGACGGTGGTGGACGTCTCCGCCGTGGCCTGCCTGCGGGCAGCCGCCGCCGGGCACGGGATCGACTCGCTGACCAACGCGCTGAGCAACGCCGACGTCGTCATCGTGGCCACCGGCACCCACGGCGTCATCGGCGGCCACGACCTGGACCTGCTGCGGGACGGCGTGGTGCTCGGCAACATCGGGCACTACCCGGACGCCATCGACGTGCCCGCGCTGGCCGCCGCATCGAAGAAGGTGCTGTCGGTCTCCACCGGCCTCGATGAATACCAACTCCCGGACAAGTCCGTGTACTTGCTCGGCGGCGGGGTGCAGTTCAACCACGTCTGCGGGGGCGGCAACTCCAGCGAGATGATGGACCTGTCGCTCTCGCTGCACGCCCTGTGCGCCGTACGGCTGTGGGAGCGGCGCGGGAGCCTGCCGCCGGGCCTGTCCACGGCCCCCGAGGAGCTCACGGAGGACGTGGCCCGCGCCAAGCTCAGAGCGTTGGGACACGTCGGATGACGGGCGGCGCGCCGATGCCCGTACTGCGTTCCCTGGAACAGGACTTCGGGAAGCGGCAGCCCCTCGCGGGCAGCAAGGTGGCCGCCGCCCTGAACGTCACCGGCGAGGCGGCGCAGCTCGTGCGGGTGCTCCTCGCCGGCGGCGCCCGCGTCCTCGTGGTGTCGTCCAAGTCCACCACCTTCGACCCGGAGGCGGGCCGGGAGATGGCCGCGCTCGGCGCGCGGGTGCTGGACGCCCCGTTGCAGGAGTCCGGCTCCGGGGTGCGGGAAGTGCTCGGCTTCGCACCCGACCTGGTCGTCGACAACGGCGAACTGGCCCTGCTGTGGAGCCGTACGGACGGGGCGACGCCGGTGCTCGGCGGGACGGCGCACTCGCGGAACGCGGTGCAGAAGGTCGCCGAGGCGGGCGGCGCGCTGCCGTTCCCGCTGTTCTCCGTGGCCGCCTCGTCCCTCAAGTCCGCGGTCGAGACAGCGCACGGCACGGGGCAGGCCGCGCTCCTCGGCGTGCTCGACGCCGGGGTCCAGCTCGCGGGCAAGAGCGTGCTGGTGGTCGGCTACGGCACCACCGGACGCGCCGTCGCCGACTACGCCCGCGGCTGCCACTGCCGCGTCGAGATCGCCGAGGTCTCGCCGGTGGCGGCGGTGCGGGCGGTCTACGAGGGGCACCGGCTGGTGGAGCTGGACCGGGCGCTGCCCGCGGCCGATGTCGTCATCACCGTCACCGACGCGCGGCGGGTGCTCTCCCTGGAGCGGCTGCGCGCCCTGAAGGACGGCGCGGTGCTCGGCGGGATCGGGCACTCCGCCGAGGAAATCGACCGGGCCGCCCTCGCCACGGCCGCCACCGGCCGCACGGCCGCGCCCGGCCGGGTCGACTACGTCCTGGACGGCAAGCGACTCACCCTGCTGGAGGGGCCCGGCGGCAACCACGTCTACGCGGGGATCAACCCGCCGGAGATGATGGACATCTCCCTGGCGCTGCACGCGCTGTGCCTGACTCATCTCGCGGCGCGGCCGGCGTCGCACGACGGCCCGCCGCCGCGGCTGCTGCCGGTGCCCGCCGAGGTCGAGGCGGAAGTGGCCCGGCGCAAACTCGCCGCGCTCGGCCACGACTGGCGGCCGGACCCGGACCGGGAGGCTTCGTGAACGTCCTCGTCCGCGGCGCGATCAGCGCACTCGGGCAGCGCGTCCTGGCAGCCGAACTGACCGCGCCCCGCTTCTGCTTGGAGTACTCCGGCGGGGACGGTGACAACAGCGGGAACGGCTCGGTTGAGACGGCGGCGGACCGGGCGGCCAAGTTCGCCCGCTGCGACGTCATCATGGTCGATCAGGAGCCGCTGACCGAGGCGGACTTCGCGCTGCTGCACCGGGTCCGCCTCGTACAGCGCCTGGGCCGCGGACAGTACGACATCTCCGGCGAACTGGCCGCCGCGAGGGCGCACGGCGTGCCCGTGGCGCACAACAAGTCCGGCTTCGCGGCGGCGGCCACCGCCGAACACACCGTCATGGCCGCGCTGGCGCTGCTGCGCCGGCTGCCCGACGCCGACGCGTTCGTACGGTCCGGCGAGTGGCTCGCCTCCAACCGGTTCGACGCGGCGACCCGTCAGCTCGCCGGGGCGTCGGTGGCGCTGGTGGGCCTGGGCCGGGTCGGCGCCGCCGCGGCCCGGCTGCTGTCGGCCTTCGGCGCCGACGTCGGCTACTTCTCCCGCACCCGTCTCGACCCGGCGCGGGAGCGCGAACTCGGCGTAAAATACCGGCCGTTGGCGGAACTGCTCCCCGCCGCCGACGTGGTGAGCCTGCATGTACGGGCCGACGCCGCCGACTACCGTTTCGGCGCCGCGGAGTTCGCGCTCACGCGGCCCGGATGCTACTTCGTCAACACCTCGCGCGGCGGCCTCGTCGACGAGGCCGCCCTCGCCTCCGCCCTGCGCTCCGGCCGCCTGGCCGGGGCCGCGCTCGACGTGTTCGCCGCCGAGCCCCTGAGCCCCGGCTCGCCGCTCGACGGGGCCCCGAACCTGCTTCTGACACCCCATATCGCCGGTCGCACCCGGGAGGTAGCCGAGATGTACTTCCGCTCCGCCTGCGCCAACATCGTCCGCCTGGAGGAAGGGCGACCGTTGCGGGACCTCATCGAGCCCATGACGCGAGGTGCCCACTGATGCTCGTCCTCGGAATCAACTTCGGCTTCCACGACCCCTCCGCCGCCCTGCTGGAAGACGGCCGGCTGCTGGCCATGGCCGAACAGGAGCGGTTCAGCCGCCACAAGCGGGCCCGGCTGGAGATGCCGATCGAGGCCGTACGGTCCTGCCTGAAGCAGGCCGGGGCGCGCGCCGGCGACGTCGCGGCCATCGCCACCGGCTGGGACCTCGACCGCTTCGACCCGCCGCTGCAGGCCGCGCCCTACCTGGAACTGGACAACGCCCTGCCCTCCGAGTTCGCACGCCCGCTGCGGCTGAAGGCGCAGCCGGTGGCCCACCACATGTCGCACGCGGCCAGCGCCCTATGGTCCAGCGGCTTCGACGAGGCGGCCGTCGTGGTGGTGGACGGGCAGGGCGAGCGGGAGTCCAGCTCGATCGCGTACGGCGACGGGGACGGCATCCGGACGCTGGCGAGCTACCCCGTCAAGGCGTCCCTCGGCTACTTCTACCGGGCGGCGACCCAGTTCGCAGGCCTGGAGGCCGCCGGTTCGCGCGGCGAGGGCAAGCTGATGGGACTGGCCGCGTACGGCCGGCCGCAGGAGCCGATGCCGCTGGTCACCGAGGGCGGCGGCCCCGCGATGGCGCCGGAGCTGCGGATCGAGCACACGGGGAGAACCCGTTTCCAGCTGCGCGAGGCGCTGCTCGACTACTGGCGGCGGAACACGTTCCCGTATCTGGACGGGCAGAGCGCGGAGCAGATGGTGTACGCGAACTTCGCGGCCTCCGCCCAGGCCGCCCTGGAGAACGCGCTGCTCGGCCTCGTCCGGCACGCCCGCGAGGCGACGGGCAGCAAGCGGCTCGTGATGGCGGGAGGCGTCGCGCAGAACTGCTCGGCCAACGCCCGGATCGCCGCCAGCGGGCTCTTCGACGAGTACTACTTCCTGCCGGTCGCCCACGACCCCGGCGTCAGCCTCGGCGCCGCGCTGCACGTCGCCCACGCGCACGCCCGCGAGACGGGCGAGGCGTTCTCGCCCGCCCGCATCGACCACGCCTACTGGGGTCCGGCCCCCGACGACGTACAGACCGCGGAGGCGCTGGGCGCGCACGGACTGCACGCCGTCCAGGTGCCGGAGGCCGAGCTGATCGGCCATGTCGCGACCGCCATGGCCGCGGGCCGGATCATCGGCTGGTGCTCGGGCCGCGCGGAGATCGGACCGCGGGCGCTCGGCGCGCGCAGCGTGCTCGCCGACCCCAGGAGCCGCGAGATCGTCTCCCGGCTCAACCGCATCAAGGGCCGCGAGATCTGGCGCCCGCTCGCGCCGAGCGTCCTGGCCGAGCGGTTCGACGCGTACTTCGACGCCGCGCACCGCTCCCCGTTCATGAACGTGTCGGCGATCGTACGGCCCGAGGTGCGCTCCCGGATCCCGGCCGTCGTGCACGTCGACGGCACGGCGCGCCCGCAGGCGGTGGAGCGCGAGCACAGCCCCCGCTACTGGTCGCTGATCCGTCGCTTCGAGGAGCTGACGGGGGTGCCGGTGGTGCTCAACACCTCGTTCAACCTCGCGGGCGAGCCCATCGTGAACACCCCCGCGGACGCGGTCCGCACCTTCCTGCGCAGCGAACTCGACCTGCTGGTACTCGGCCCGTGGCTGGCCGCGAAGGACCCGTCACTGCTGCCGAGCCCGCCGCCGGCCAGGGCGACCGGGACCGCTGAGGCGGCGGGCGCGGCGGGCGCGGCCGGGGCGTCCGGTGCGGCGGGGCCGACCAGTGCTGCGGGGGCCGAGGTGAACCATGCCCCTGTGGGCGGGTAGCGGCGGGACGGCCCGTACGAGCACGGGCGCGAGTGCGGAGGCTCGTACGGGCGCGGGCCCGGCTGACGTCCGTACGGGCACGGGAGCACGTACGGGCACGGGCCCGGCCACCGTCCGTACAGGCATGGGAGCGCGTACGGGCACGGGCCCGGCCACCGTCCGTACGGGCGCTGATGCCCGTTGATCGCCGCCGTCTGGATCCTGCTGCTGCGGGACGGCCGCGTCCTGCTGTCCCGGCGGCGCGCCACCGGCTACCGGGACGGCTGGCTCAGCCTGGTCGGCGGGCACCTGGAGGACGACGAGAGCGTGCGCCGGGGCGCCGTGCGGGAGGCCCGCGAGGAGGTGGGGGTGGACGTGACGCCCGGGTCCGTCGATGTGGTGTCGGTCGTGCACCGGCAGGCCGACGGCAGCCGGGTCGACTTCTTCACCGCGTGCCGCGACTGGACCGGCGAACCGTTCAACGCCGAGCCCGGCAAGTGCTCCGAGCTGGTGTGGAGCCCGGTGCGCGAACTGCCCGCCGACGTCGTGCCGTATATGCGCACCGCTGTCGCCAACTACCGCGCGGGGGTCTGGTTCGAGAGCCTGGACTGGCCGGAGTCACCGCCGCAACCGCACTGACTAATTATCAAATACGTTACACAGCACACAAGTTGCCCATCTCCTCAGCTGATCCATCGTGAAGGGAAAGGAACCGATGACCGCCGAGCGGCTGCACCACCTCAACGGCCTGGACTTCGCTGTGGCCGATCTGTCGCTGGCCGAGTTCGGCCGGCATGAGATCCGGCTGGCCGAGCACGAGATGCCGGGCCTGATGGAGCTGCGCCGGGAGTACGCCGCGTCCCGCCCGCTCCAGGGGGCGCGGATATCCGGCTCCCTGCACATGACGGTCCAGACCGCCGTGCTCATCGAGACGCTGGTGGAGCTCGGCGCCGACGTGCGGTGGGCGTCGTGCAACATCTTCTCCACCCAGGACCACGCGGCGGCGGCCGCGGTGGTCGGCCCGGACGGCACCGTGGACGCCCCGAGCGGCGTGCCGGTGTTCGCGTGGAAGGGCGAGACCCTGCCGGAGTACTGGTGGTGCACCGAGCAGATGCTGCTGTGGCCCGGCGGGCAGGGGCCGACGGCGATCGTGGACGACGGCGGCGACGCGACGCTGATGGTGCACAAGGCCGTGGAGTACGAGAAGGCCGGTTCGGTGCCCGACCCCGTCGCGGGCGACTCCGAGGAGTGGGCGGCCTTCCTCGGGCGGCTGCGCGCGTCGCTGTCCGCCGAGGGCGCCAACTGGAGCGGGGTGGCGAGCGAGATCCTCGGGGTGAGCGAGGAGACGACGACCGGCGTGCACCGGCTCTACCACCTGGCGAACACAGGCGAGCTGCTGTTCCCGGCGATCAACGTCAACGACTCGGTGACGAAGTCGAAGTTCGACAACCGCTACGGCATCCGCCACTCGCTCGTGGACGGCATCAACCGCGGTACGGACGTCCTGATCGGCGGGAAGGTCGCGGTCGTCTGCGGCTACGGCGACGTCGGCAAGGGCGCGGCCGAGTCGCTGCGCGGCCAGGGGGCGCGGGTGATCGTCACCGAGATCGACCCGATCTGCGCGCTCCAGGCGCAGATGGACGGCTACGAGGTGGCGACCCTCGACAGCGTCGTGGGGCGCGCGGACATCGTCATCACGACGACCGGCAACAAGGACGTGGTGCGCGTCGAGCACATGTCCCGGATGAAGCACCAGACGATCCTCGCCAACATCGGCCACTTCGACAACGAACTCGACATGGCGGGTCTGGCCCGGCTCCCCGGCATCCGGCGCGCCAACGTCAAGCCGCAGGTCGACGAGTGGGTGTTCGCCGACGGGCACTCGATCATCGTGCTGGCGGAGGGGCGGCTGGTGAACCTGGGCAACGCGACCGGGCACCCGTCGTTCGTGATGTCCTGCTCGTTCGCGAACCAGGTCATCGCGCAGGTGGAGCTGTTCTCCGCGCGCAAGCGGTACGAGCGCCAGGTCTACCGGCTGCCGAAGGAGCTGGACGAGAAGGTGGCGCGCATTCATGTGCGGGCGCTGGGCGGTGAGTTGACGGAGCTGACCGACGATCAGGCCGAGTACATCGGGGTGCCGGTCCGGGGCCCGTACAAGCCGGAGCACTATCGCTACTGATCCGTACGGGCCCGCCCCGACCCCGCCCCGCCCCCGATCCCGCCCCGCCCGCCGGTCCCGACCGGTCCGGGCGGGCACGCCCTCCAGGCCGAACCGAGGTGATCACGATGCACGGAAACGGACAGTCGGGGTACGGGACCGACTTCGACTTCGGTTCGGCCGAGTACGGGCGGCGGTGGCCGGAGATCTACCGCGAGCTGCGGGAACGCTGCCCGGTGGCCCGCTCCGAGCGGCACGGCGGGTTCTGGGTGGTCGCCAGCGAGGAGACCGTCGCCGCCGTGGCCGGCGACGACGCCACGTTCTCCTCCGACCACGACCCGACAGGCGAGCGCGGCGGGTTCCGGGGCGTCGGCGTGCCCTTCTCCTTCGGGACCCGCAGCATCCCGCAGGAGGTGGACCCGCCCGAGTTCTTCCGCTACCGGCGGCTGCTGAGCCCGCGGTTCTCGCACACCGCGTGCGAGGTGTGGCGCCCGTGGCTGACCGGCCTCACCACGGCGCTGCTGGACGAGCGGATCGAGACCGGCCGGATCGACCTCGTCGGCGACCTCGGGTTCCCGCTGCCCGCCTGCTTCGTGGTGGCCTGGCTCGGACTGCCCGCCGAGGACTGGCGGGAGCTGACCCACCCCTTCCACACCCTGGTCTCCAGCACGCCCGGCAGCCCGGAGCACACCGAGGCCGGGCGGCTGCTGGGCGAGGTGCTCGCACTGCTCCGGGATGCGGTGGCGGACCGTCGGCGCTCGCCGCGCGCCGATCTGATCAGCTATCTGACGACCGCGGAGGCGAACCTCACCGACGAAGAGGCCGTCAGCGTCTGCCAGTTGCTGTTCTTCGGCGGCGCGGACAGCACGACCGCGCTGCTCGGCCGGAGCCTGGACTGGCTCGCCCGGCACCCGGCCGAGCGCCGCCGGATCGCCGCCGATCCGGCGCTGCTGGAGAGCGCGACGGACGAATTCCTGCGCTACTTCTCCCCCATCCACTTCAACGCCCGCACGGTGACCCGCGACACCGAGCTGAACGGCTGCCCGCTGCGGGCCGGCGACCGCGTACTGATCTCCTGGGCGGCGGCCAACCACGACCCGGCGGCCGTGGACTCCCCCGAACTGCTGCGCGTCGACCGGTCGGCCTCCCGCCACCTCGCGTTCGGCGCGGGAATCCACCGCTGCCTGGGCGCGCACTTCGCCCGGCTGATGTTCCAGACGATGCTCGGCGCCGTCCTGGAGCGGCTGCCGGACTACGAGGTGATCGGGTCGGAGGCCGTCGACTATCCGTCGGTCGGTCAGGTCAACGGCTTCGCGGCGCTGCCCGCGACGTTCACGAAGGGCGGGCGCCGGGGCCCGGGCCTAGCGGCGGCGCTACGGGCGGTGCCCCAGGTGCCGGTCAAACACGTTGCGGGGAGCGGCAGTTGACGCATGGAGCCACCGAACTCCTGCTGGTGCGCCACGGCGAATCGGTGAGCAGCCGTACGGGCACGGTCGGCGGCCCGGCGGGCTGCGAGGGCCTCACGGCCACCGGCCGGGAACAGGTACGGCGCCTGGCGCACCGGCTCCGCGAGGACCACGCCCGCCACCCCGTCGACGCCCTGTACACCTCCCCGCTGCGCCGGGCGCGCGAGAGCGCCCGTATCGTCTCGGCGGCCCTGGGCCTGCCTCCGGTCACCGAGCCGGGTCTGCGCGAGGCGGACTGCGGCACGGGCGACGGACGCCCCTGGCCGGAGGTGGTCGCCGCCTTCGGCGGTACGCCCGTACTCAGCCCGGACCGGCCACTCGCGCCGGGCGGCGAGAGCTGGGGCGCGTACCTGGCACGGGTGGAGGCCGCGGTGGACCGGCTCCTGGACCGGCACGCGGGGCAGCGGGTCCTGGTCGTGGGCCACGGCGAGACGATCACGGCGGTCAGCCAGCTCCTGCTGGACCTGCCGCCCGCCGTACGGGCCCACACGTCGTTCACGTCGGGCCCGGCCTGCCTGACGCACTGGGCGAGACGCCCCCTGCCGTGGCCGCCGCCGGGGGACCGGCTGGGGTGGACGCTGCTGTGCCACAACGATGTGAGCCATTTGAACTGACCTGGGCGGGTGACCGCCTGTTCACCGAATCCGATCGCTGACGGGCAGTCAGGCGGCCGTCACAGAAGGCCCGGTGGGTTCCCGAGTGGCAGGCTGGTGATCATTTCCAGCAGGCGGATCACGGCCCGGTCGGCGTCGGGGCGGTAGACGGCGTACACGGTGGTGTCCAGGCGGCCGGTCGGCCCGTGGAGCGGGACGAAGCTCACGCCCGGCACCGCGAGGTGCCGCAGGTCCTCGGGGAGCAGGCTCACGTACAGCCCCGCGGCGACATAGCTGAACAGGCCGCTGAGGTCGTCGGCGACCACGGCCCCGCGAGGAGTGAACCCCGCCTGGCGGCAGACGGTCTGGAGCTGTTCGGCGAGGACGGGCAGGGCGGTCGGGTCGGGCAGGACGAAGTCCTCCTCCCGCAGCTGGGACAGGGCGATGCCGTCGGCGCCGGCCAGCCGGTGCTCGCGCGGCACCGCGGCGCCGATCCGCTCGGTGGAGACCACCTTGCTGACGAGGTCGTCGGAGAGCCGCGCGGGGTCCCGCAGGAACCCGAGGTCGAGGGCCCCGGTACGCACCCGGTCGGCCACTTCCTGCGAGGAGCCGTGGTGCAGATGCACCCGGAGACCGGGCAGGCGCTCGGCCGCGGTCCGCAGCATCGTGGGCAGATAGAGGTGGCTGAGCAGACTGACATAGCCGACCCGGACCTCCCCTTCCAGGCCGCTCGCGACGCGCCGGGCCCGCTCGACCATCGCGGTCTGGAGAGCGAGCAGCCGCCGCGCGTCGGCCGCGAACACCTCGCCGGCCGCGGTCAGCCGCACCCCGCCGGAGCCGCGCTCCAGCAGCCGCGCGCCCACCGACCGTTCCAGACGCTGGATCGACTGGCTGAGCGGCGGCTGGCTCATGCCGAGGAGCTCGGCGGCCCGGCCGAAGTGCTTCTCCCGCGCCACCACCAGGAACTGTTCCAGCAGTCGCCGCGACAGGTTGATATCAGTTGCCATATCAGTCACTACTAGATCATATATTGGACAGACTGGTTTCCCGGGTGTCCACTGGAATCGATCAGACCCGCCGGAGCACGGCGGCCGGAGCTCAGCGTTCGGACCTGTCGTACGGATCTGTCGTACGGGCCCGTCGTACGGGCCCGTCGTACGAGCCTCAAGTGGCCGTCCCTTCCCCCGTCCCGTTCGCTGGAAGCGGGGCCGCCCCCGTGCCTCCCGAGCTGGTTCCGCTCTCCTTCCTGTGGGGTGATTTTCGTGGCCGTCGTGACGATCGTCGGCGCCGGCGTCATCGGGGTCTCCTGGGCCCGGCTGTTCGGCGCGGCGGGCTGGGAGGTCCGGGTCAGCGACCCGCGGCCCGACCTGCCCGAGCTGATGGCGCGCGAGCTTGCGGACCTGCCGGTGACGGCGACCGCCGACCTGGCCGAGGCGGCGGCCGGCGCCGACTTCGTACAGGAAGCGGGACCGGAGCGCGTCGAGATCAAGGAGCAGCTGTTCGCCACGCTGGCCGCGTCCACGCGCGACGACGTGGTGCTGGCCTCGTCCTCGTCCTCCCTGCTGCCCTCGGTGATCGCCCGGGGCAACCCGGCGGCGGACCGGATCGTGATCGGCCACCCCTTCAACCCGCCGGAGCTGATGCCGCTCGTCGAGGTGGTGCCGGGTGCGCGGACCTCCGCGCGTACCGCCGACCGGGCGGTCGAGGTCTACCGCGGGCTCGGCAAGCTGCCGATCCGGCTGAAGAAGGAGATCCCCGGGTTCGTGGGGAACCGCCTGCAGAAGGTGTTCAACGACCAGGCCGCCTACCTGGTGC
The DNA here is from genome assembly GCF_040654795.1 of Streptomyces sp. NPDC050617. NCBI lineage: Bacteria > Bacillati > Actinomycetota > Actinomycetes > Kitasatosporales > Streptomycetaceae > Streptomyces > Streptomyces sp. NPDC050617. Next base: position 193,404 of record NZ_JBFAIS010000014.1, read on the forward strand.
AGCAGGGCGTGATCGACGTCCGGGACCTCGACGACCTGGTCCGGGCCTCGCTCGGCCTGCGCTGGGCTGCCATCGGCCCGTTCGAGAGCGGCGTCCTGGGCGGCGGGCCCGGCGGCATGCGCCATTTGGCGGAACACGTCGGCTCCCAGATGTCCTTCGAGGTCGGCGCCCCGGATCCGGCGCGGATGGGCGAGGTACTCGACGCCGTGGAACAGGCGTACGGCACCGGAGAGCCGGCGTACAAGCGCCTCGCCGACGTGCGGGACGGCCGCACCCGCGCCGTCCTCGAACCGCTGGGCTGGACGGAGCCCGCCGCCGGGGACAGGCGGCCGGGGTGACGCCGCCCCGCGGCCGACGGCCCGACAGGCCGGAACAGCACGGATGAGCCAGGACGAGCAGAAGCAAGGACGAGCGGGAGCAAGGACGATCAACGTGTCACGAGAACTACTGGCATTGCAGGTGGTGCCCGGGAAGGTGCTGAGAATCAGCCTTCCGGACGGCCGGGTGAGCACGCTCCTCCACGACGCGGGCCCCGCTCCGGACGGCATCGTCGTGGACTCCGGCGTCGTCTACTGGACCACCATGGGCACTCCCCTGGTGGACCCCGAAACGCCCGGCGAGGCCGGTCAGGACTTCTCCCGCCGCGACGGCGGCGTCCACGCCATGAGCCTGGACGACGGCTCCCGCCGTGACGTGGTGCCGACCGGGGCGCTGACGACCGGCAAACAGCTGACCGGCGACGGCGCCGGCACGCTGTACTGGGGCGACCGCGAGGGCCGTCGGGTCAGCCGGGTCCGGGTGGACGGCGGCGGTCCGACCGATCTCGTGGTGAACCGAGCCGAGGACGGCATCCTGGCCGAGTGCGTCGGCGTGGCGGTCGATCCCGTGCGCGGGCACCTGTACTGGACGCAGAAGGGCCCGGCCAAGGGCGGCAAGGGCCGCATCCTCCGCGCCGGTCTGGACCTCCCCGCCGGCGAGAGCGCCGAGGACCGCTCCGACATCGAGGTGCTCTGGCAGGACCTGCCCGAACCGATCGACCTCCACCTCGACGGCGGCCGGCTGTACTGGACGGACCGCGGCGCGCCGCCCCACGGCAACACGCTCAACCGCGCGCCCGTTCCCGAGCCCGGCGCGACGGGGCAGACGCCCGAGATCGTCGCGGACGGTTTCACCGAGGCGATCGGTCTCGCCGTCGACAGCCGGGAGGGCATCGCCTACGTCTCCGACCTCGGTGGCCACCTCCGCGCCATACCCCTGCCCGACGGCCCCGCGGCCGGGCGGGAACCACGCGAGATCGCCGCGCTGGACCACCCCTTGACCGGACTGTGCCTCCTGCCCGAGCCCGGCCTGCCCGAGCCCGGCCTGCCCGACCCTGAGCAGACCTGACGACAGAACCCCCGCGAGCCCGGACCCGCCCCCCCCGGACCAGACCCCAGCACCGGACCCAGCACAGGGGCCAACCCAGCACCGGACCAGGGCCGGCCGATCTCCCGCAGCCACCAGCCTCAGCACCCCAGAGAGCGAAGGAACCGACATGGCCTTCACCATCCCCACAGACATTGAGAACCGGCCGGTCGCCGTCATCGGCGCCGGCACCCTCGGCCGGCGCATCGCCCTGATGTTCGCCACGCGGGGAGGGCTCGTACGGATCTACGACACGTCGCATCAGGCCGACGAGGCGGCGCTGTCCTACGTCGAGCAGCACGTGGCCGAGGTCGCGGCGAGGATCGAGGACGGAAGGCCGGGCCAGGTCACGGTCACCCATGACCTGGCCGAGGCGCTGCGCGACGCCTGGCTGGTGGTGGAGGCGATCCCGGAACGGCTGGACCTCAAGAAGGAGATCTTCGGGGAACTGGACCGGGCGGCCCTGCCGGACACCATCCTGGCCAGCAACTCCTCCTCGTACGCCACCGGTGAGTTCATCGACCGGGTCGAACACCCCGAGCGCGTACTGAACATGCACTTCTACATGCCGCCGCAGCAGAACGCGATCGACCTCATGTCCGACGGACACACCGACCCGGCCATTCTCGACCTGCTCACGCGCGAGCTGCCGCGCTACGGCATCTTCCCCTTCGTGGCGCGCAAGGAGTCAACGGGCTTCATCTTCAACCGGGTCTGGGCCGCGATCAAGCGCGAGGCGCTGGAGGTCGTGGCCGAGGGAGTCTCCACGCCCGAGGACGTGGACGAGATGTGGAAGATCAACATGGGGCTCGACGCCGGGCCCTTCCGGATGATGGACCAGGTCGGCCTGGACGTCGTCCTGGACATCGAGAACCACTACGCGCAGGAGCGCCCCCACCTGCCCGCGGGCCCCAGGGAACTGCTGAAGAAGTACGTGGACGCGGGCCACCTGGGCGTGAAGTCCGGCAGGGGCTTCTACGCGTACGACACATCGGCCTGATCGCCGAAGCTACCGGCTGGACTACCGCCCGATCCATTCCCTCCAGGCATCGAACGAGAGCGGATAGATCTTGGACGTGTGCGGAAAATGCCTGTTCGCTGGAGGCATGATGCACCACACGATGATCATAGCCTTCGACAATCCGATTCCCGCGAGCGAGCTCGACCAGTACCTCAAGGAGTTCGAGGAGCTCGTGATGGGCTCCGGGCTGGTCGAGTCGTTCGCGGCCCGGCACCACATCCGCGTACCGGGTGACGACCACGCCCCGGTGGCCGTCGCCAGCGCCGTTCTGCAACTGCGCCTGGCCGACCTCGACGCCCTCAACGCGACGTTCACCATGCCCGGGGCGGTGGACCTCATCAAGCGCTGGCAGGGCCGCCACCCCTACAAGGCGATCTGGGTCAACCACGAGCCGCTGGCATGAGCGGCTACGCGGGCAAGGCCGGTCTGGTCACCGGCGCGGGCAGCGGAATCGGGCGTGCCGCTGCGCTTGAGTTCGCCCGGCGCGGGGCCGCGGTCGCCGTGCTCGACCTGGACGAGGACAGCGCCCGCCGAACCGTGGAGCTGATCGCGGCGGAGGGCGGCCGGGCGGAGGCCGTGGCCGTCGACATCGGCGACGAGCAGTCCGTGCGGCGGGCCGTGGACCAGGTCGTGGCGGCGTTCGGCGGGCTCGACTTCGCCGTCAACAACGCCGGAATCGCCTCGCACCACCAGGTCCTGACGGAGATGTCCGTACAGGAGTGGGAGCGCGTGCTGCGGGTCAACGTGATCGGCACCTGGCTGTGCATGAAGTACGAACTGCCCGCGATGCGGCGGCGCGGCGGAGGTTCGATCGTCAACGTCGCCTCCAACGGCGGCCTGTACGCGATCCCCGGCGCCCCCGCGTATGTGGCCGGCAAGCACGGCATCGTCGGCCTGTCCAAGGTGGCGGCCGTGGACTACGGGCCGGACGACATCCGAGTCAACGCGCTGTGCCCGGCGCTGACGAAGACCGCCATGTTCGACGGTGTCGTCGCTTCCGCCGGCGCCGGGATGGTCGAGCGGCAGGCGGCCGTGACCCCGCTGCGCAGGCTGGCGGAGGCCGAAGAGGTCGCCGCCGCGGCCGTGTGGCTGTGCTCGCCGGACGCCTCCTACGTCACCGGCACCGCCATGTCGGTCGACGGCGGCCGCCGGGCTTGAACCGGGGGCCGGGGGCCGGGGCCGGGGCCTCAGTGGGCGGGGGGCGCGGAGGCGTCCGCCGCCGACGCCTCCCCCGACGCCTCCGCCGCGGCGTCCTGCCCGGCCCCGGCCCCGGCCCGCGGGGCGGACTCCTCCCCTCCCCTGTACCGACCGGGCAGGAACAGCCCGACGACGACAGCGGCGGCGCAGACGGCCACACCCGCCCAGAACGCCTCGCCGAAGGCGTGGGCGAGGGGCGCGGCCAGGCTCGGATCGTCGGCGGCGCTGGGCGTGCCGGTGGCGCCGGGGATCGCGGCGGCGATGCGGTTCTGGAAGAGGAGCGCGAGACCGCCGGTGCCGATCGCGCCGCCGAGTTGCAGCAGCACGTACAGCGCGCTGGTGGCCCGCGCCGCGACCGCCTCGCCGATGGCCTGGTAGGCGGCGCCGAGGGCCGGGCCGAAGGTGGCTCCGGTGCCGACGCCGCGTACGAACAGCCAGAAGGCGAGCCAGCCTTGGCCCGTACCGGCGTCGATCTGGGTGTAGGCGAACGTGCCGACGCAGGCCAGTGCCATACCGAAGGGGACGACGCCGCGCGCGCCGAAGCGGTCGGTGAGGCGGCTGACGAACGGCAGGACGAGGGCCGCGCCCAGCCCCTGTGGAGCCACCATGAGCCCGGCGTGTACGGGGCCCTCTCCGCGCACGATCTGGTCGTACAACGGGATCATGAACAGCCCGCTGTTGACGGTGAAGCCGAGCATGAACAGCATGACCGTGCACCGGGCGAACTTGCCGTTGGCGAAAAGCCGCAGGTCGATCAGGGGTACGCCCTTGGTGCGCAGGGCATGGACGGCGTACCCGAGCAGCAGCAGGACCCCGAGGACGACCGGCACCACCACGGTCGCCGAACCGGGCCGCGCGCCCGTACCGGCCTGGGACAGCCCGTAGACGAGGAGCCCGAGGCCCGGTGAGAGCAGGGCGAAGCCGAGGGAGTCGAAGCCTCTGTCGGCGGTCCGGGCGGCGGGCTGGTCCTTGGGCAGGGCGCGCCGGGCCAGCAGGAGAGCGGCGGCTCCGATCGGCAGGTTGAGGAAGAACAGCCAGCGCCACCCCGCCAGCTCCATGACGGAACCGCCGATCACCGGCCCGAACACCGGGGCCAGCATCATCGGGATCTGCACCAGGCTCATCACCCGGCCCACGCGGCGCGGCCCGGCGGTCCGGGCGATCATCGTCTGCGCGACGGGCTCGATCAGCCCGCCCGCGAAGCCCTGCACGATACGGAAGACGATCAGGCTCGGCGCGGACCACGCGAGCCCGGACAGCGCGGACGCCACGAGGAACAGCGCGAGCGTCCCCATCCACATCCGCCGCCCGCCGAACCGGTCCACGGCCCACCCGGACAGCGGAATGGCCACGGCCATCGCCAGCATGTACCCGGCGCCGATCCACTGAATGGTCGACAGCGGCGAGTGGAGGTGCTCCCCGATCCTGTCCATGCCGACGCTGACGATCGTCGTGTCCAGCAGCGCGAGGAACGCACCGAGGATCAGCAGCCCGCACGCCAGCCCGGTCCGCCGGTCCAACCGGTCGGGATCCGCCCCCGCCACGCCGCCGGGATCGCCGCTCGCTGCCATCATGGAGACGCCCTCCGCTCATCGGCCGGTCACGAGAAGTGCCCGCTCAACAGTAGTGGCCACTACACGAATTGATCGCCGATCAGCCGACTCCGACGGCCGCTTTCGGCACGCGTCCGACCGCGCCCGCGAGGCTGCGGCGGTACGGTGCAGGGCGGGATGGCGGCGCTAGCCTGACGGTATGGGATCTGCTGGAGAACGCCTCAAGACCACCCGCAAATTGCGGGATCTGACGCAGAGCGATCTGGCCCGCGCGTCGGGAGTCTCGAAATCCGTGATCACAAAACTCGAACAAGGAGAACGGGACGGCGCCCGCCTGGAAACGTGGCGAAAACTGGCCCACGCGCTGCGCGTCCCGACGATGTACCTCGCGGGTGACCAGGACGGCGACGGGGCCGACGCGCGGACAGAGGACCGCTGGGCAGCCGTACGCGCCGCCGTCGCGGCCCCGCCGGTCGCCGCCGAGGGGGAGGATCTGCCCACCGTCGGCGGGGTGACGGACGCGTTGAAGGCGGCCCAGCCGCTGTTCAAGAGCGACGCGTTCGCCGCGTTGGCGGTGGTCGCCCCGGCCCTGGTGCGCGACGCCGACGCGCTCGGCCCGGAGGGGCGGGCCGTGCGCGTACGGACACTGCAACTCGTCGGGTGGCTGCTGACGCAGACGCGTCAGTTCGCGGCGGCGGAGGTGGCCCTGACCCGCGCCCTGGACGATGCCGGGGACCGCCTCCAGGCGGCGGCCACCGTCAACACGCTGTGCTGGCTGCGGCTGCGGCAGGGAAGGCTGGGCGAGGCCCGCGAGCTGGCGACGCACTGGGCCGACGAGACCGAACCCCGGATCTCCCGCGCGACGCCCACCGAACTCAGCACGTGGGGCTGGATGCTGCTGCGCGTGTCGGCGGCAGCGGTACGCGACAACGCGCCGGGCGAGGCCGAGGACGCCCTGCGGTTCGCACGGTCGGCAGCGGTAGCCGTCGGCCGGGAGTACGCCCCGGAGAACGACCGCCTCCGCACCTTCGGCCCCGTGACCGTCGCGTTGAAACGGGCCGAGAACGCCGCCGTGGTCGACCGCCCGGACGTCGTGCTACGCCTCGCCGAGCGCGTGCCGACCGGGGGCCTCCGGCCGACCAGCAACAACCGCAACCGCCACTACCTCGACGTAGCCGACGCCTACGCCAAAACTCGCAACTACAGCGCGGCAGTTGAGCGCCTGATGATCATCCGCGACGGCTCACCCGAGTGGCTGCCACAACAACGGTTCGCCCGCGACATCATGAAGCGACTGGTCCAGGGCCGCCGCACGCTCACCCCCGAGATGCGGGAGCTGGCCGGGGTGGTCGGCCTGGCCATGTGATTACGCGGGGTACTTGCCGCTCACGCATGGTGAAAATGCCACAGACATCAGGGCCTCTCCCTGCCAGCGTGACAGACCACGCTCGTTGGAGAGGCCCTCGCGATGCCCAGAGACGCCGTTGCGTCGACATCCCCGTCCCCCGACAACGCCAACCCGCATTGGCCGCTGTCGTCGGAATGCGACGGGGCACGCGCGATACGGGCACGCGTACTGAGCCGCTCGCCGCGAATGCGATGGCGGCGCTCATGAGGGGCGAGGCGCGAGAGACGCGCGGGGCGCTGTCTCGTCGGATGGTCGAGCGTGAGGTCAACGGCACGCTTTCGGGGGTCTTCGGCGACTCGTACGGGCTGCGCGGAACGCCGGCCATTCCTTTCGGTTCGCCCGCGTTTCCGCCGTGCCGGTGCGCGGAGTGCCGCGCGGGGCGGGGGAAGCCGGACACCGCCGTTCGCCTGAGCCCCGGCGGGGCCGAAAGGCAGGGGGTCCTGATGAGCCGTCGCGTTTTCCGGTACGTGCCCCACACCGTCCAGTTGGACCCGTTCGCGCACCCGGAGTTCTCGGTCACCTGCGTGTCCGGGGACGACATCGAATGCGGCGAGGAATCCGCCATGGATATCGCCCCGGAAGCGGCGGCCGAGTGGATGCGCAAGCACGCCCAGGCGACCGGGCACAAGCGGTATCGCCGGAATTTCGGCGACTACGTGACGCTGGAGCCGCCGGAGGAATTCGACGGGCGGCTGGTCGAAGGCGACGTGGTGACTCGGTCGGCGTCGCACGGCCCGGCGGACCCAGCCGACCCGACGGACCCGTAGGCCCCGGCACGTACATGCCCCGCACAACTCCCCCCGTACAGGCCGAGGCAGAGCCTTGGCAGCCAGAAAGGCCCAGGCATGACGGCGAAGAACTCCCCCACCTGCGCGTACTGCCAGTCCTTGACCGAGAAGCTCGCCGAGGCGGAGCGGAATCGCGACCCGAGCGCGGCCCTGGACTGCCGCGTACTCCTGGCGCGCCACCGGGCCCAGGGGCACCCCGTACCGCTACAGGCGCAACCGTGATGACCATGCGCCGCACCGAGACGGCATGGGGATACGCGGCATCATCGTGTGCCCACGCGAAGGGCTGGCACGAACACAACGGCATGAACCGCTGCTCGGCCTGCGGCACGGAGCGGGCCGAATCATACGAACCGCTGCGGCTCCCGCCGTACGCCCCGGACGGAACACGCCCCGACGGAACGGACCAAGCCCGCGGGCATCGCATGACCTTCGGCGACGTTCCACGGCAGCCCTCCCCGAACGCGCCGTGACCAGCGGCACCGGCGGGGCCCGCCCCTTCAGGCCGGTCCGGCAGCAACCCCGGCCGCCAGCCGCTCCCCCGCCGTGGCCCACGGCCTGGCCTCGATCACCGGCAGGCCGAGCGCCTTCGCCTGCTCCGCCAGTACGTCGCCGTACCGGGCGCTGACCCGCGCCCGGTGCGACTGCGGGCCCTCCTCGGGCTCGCGGTCGCGGTAGTTGCGTACGAGCTGGTCGACGTCGCCCTCGCGAACGAACGCCGCGCGCACCTCCCCCGCATCCGCCTCGACGCCCGCGAACGAGCGCTGCGCGGCGAGCGCGGGCAGCAGGTAGTCGCCCTCGATGACGACGGGGACGCGGGTGCGCAGGTGGTTGGCGATGACCGCCTCGACGGCGGGCCGTACGGCTTCGCAGATCGCGAGCTGGAGCTCGACGACCCGCTCGACGGGCAGGTCGGCGTCCTCGGGGCGGGTGGTCCAGTGGTGGAGGGCGGGCTGCTGTTCGGGGGTGGTCATGGCCTGTACGGCCTCGACGATGTCGTCCACCTCCACCACCGGCACCCCGTGCCGCTGGGCGAACGGATACCCGAGCCGCGTCTTCCCGCTCCCCGACGCCCCGCCCAGCAGCATCACCTGCCAGCCCAGCCCGTTCCCGCTCATCCCGTCCACCCCTGACCTCGCCTGTCCTCGCTTCTCATCTGCGGACCCACGGTACAGAGCCCCCGAAGTGCCCCGCTGAGCCCGCATCGGCCGGCTGCGGCCTGTCCGAAGTTGTCCGAAAGCGTGTCCGAAGTCGTGTCCGAGGGGAGTCCCGGACACGTCCGGTTGTCCCGGACGCGTCCCGGACAGCCGGACAGTGGAGCCGCCGCGTCGGGCGTCGCTAGGCTCCTGCATTGTCGCGAATCGACACGGTCGGAATACGAGGGCCTTTGCTCCTCGTATGCCCGAACGTGCTTCCTCGACGGCGCTTCCGTCATTTCGCGACGCCCTCGGCTCAACTGACCGAAGGAGGACCATGTCCAAGGTATTGGAATCCATGAGCAACAGGCTGCTGGGCCTGTTCGTCCCCAAGGTGGAAGCATCCGCCTCGGCATTCGCGTGTCAGTGCTTCAAAGAGTGCTGGCAGTGCGCACGGAGCGCCTGCTGCGTCAACACCTACTGCGGTTCCATCAACTGCTGGCGCAGCTGCCCGAAGTGTTGATTCCGGTGAGGTGACCTGAAGTACGGCCGGGTACACCGGTGGGCCGCGACCGGCGGCGCAATTCCGGTCTACGCCCATCGGTGTCCCCGGCCCTCTTCACCGTCCCGGCGTGCCAACTGCCCCGGACCGCCATAACGCGCGTCCAATCAAGAGGTCCGCTCACAGAACCTGCTCACATGCTCCGCTCACAGGAGGTGAATTACGGTGCAGTACGCGGAATTCGGCATTCGCATTCTCATCGGTACGGTCTTTCTGGCCGCCGCCGTCGGCAAAACAGCCGGCCGGGGATCATTCGCCGCGTTCGCCGCGTCCCTCGGCCGATTGAACGTCGTGCCCCGGACGGCGACCCGCACCGTCGCCGTCGCCGTGGCGGCGGCCGAGTGGTCCGTCTGCCTGCTGATCCTGACGCCCGCGGCCCCGGCCTTCGTCGTGGGGCTGGGCCTGGCACTCGCCGCGGCACTGCTCACCGTCTTCGCGGCCGCCATCGCCCGCGTCGTCGCCCGTGGTACGAGCGAGGTCTGCCGATGCTTCGGCAGCGGCTCCACGACCCCGCTCGGCGTCCCGCACCTCGTGCGCAATCTCCTGCTCGCCGGGTTCGCCGTGGTCACGATGAGCACGACGCTGCTGGACGGGACGGCTCCGGCCCGGCCCGCGGGGCTGGCCGTGGCGGCGGCAGCCGGACTGCTCGCCGGCGGCTGCGTGGCCGCGCTCGACTCGATCGTCGCGCTGTTCCGACCCATGAGGCCAGTGAGCCCAGCGAGGCCGATGAGCTCGGTACGGCCGGTGAGCCCGGTGAGTCCCAATAGCCCGAACCGTCGCCCGGCGGCCAGGAGTTCCGCCCGTATCAAGCCCGGCGCGTAACGCACCCAGCACCGCACCCGTACCCGAAGGGAGACACCCGTGCCCGTCCTCATCGCCACCGTCGTCCTCGTCGGTCTGTTGTGCACCCTCGACCTGATCCTCACCGTCGGCGTCGTCAAACGCCTCCGCGAGCACACCGAGTTGCTCTCGGAGCGCAGCCGCGGCGGGATCGCCCTCGGTCCCGGCGACGAGGTCGGGGAGTTCTCCGTCTCCTCGGTGGACGGCGAACCGGTGCGGGACTCGATGATCGAAAGTGAGACGGTCGTCGCGTTCTTCTCCCCGTCCTGCGGCCCGTGCAAGGAGAAGCTGCCGAAGTTCATCGAGTACGCGCGCGGCGTGCCGCGCGGGCGTGAGCAGGTGATCGCCGTGGTGACGGTCGACGGCCCGGCGGACGCGGAGGCCGCCGCGCCCAGCCTGTCGGCGCTGGCTCCGGTGGCGCGCGTGGTGACCGGGCGGGATGCCGACGCCGTCGCGGACGCCTGCAAGGTACGGGGCTTCCCCGTGGTGCTGAAGGTCAATCGGAGCACGGACGGCCGCCTTCTCGTCATGACCGATGAGGTCGACGTGGAGCGCCCGGCCCTCACCTCGTACTGACCGAGTCGGCGTCCCTGCCTCGGACCCCGGGAAGGACGAGCATGCCCCCTCCGACGCATCAAGGGCCGGGCGAAGACCCGCAGCAACCCGCCCCCGCCGACCCCCCGCAGGCCGACCCACCGCAGCCCGATCCGCCGCGGGCCGACCCACCGCAGCCCGGCCCACCACAGGAGGCCCCACCACACGAGGCCCCGCCTCACCCGCCCCCGGGAAGCCACGGCCACACCCGTGCCCAGACCCATGCCCGTACCCCGGTCCTCGGCTCCCTGCGGCTGGTGGTGCGGGCGGCGGGCGGCACCTTCCTTCTCTACGCGGCGCCCGTGCTGGCCACCGGGTTCTTCCCGGTCGTCGCCGCCTGGTCCGTCAAGCTCATCGTCGACCGGCTCGCCGCCGGCGCCACCGCGCGTGAACTCCTGCTTCCCGCCCTGGTGATCGTGGCCACCGGCATGGCGACCGGGGCCATACCGCACCTCGCGCACTACCTGCGGACCGAAATGGACCGCAGGGTCGGCCTGTTCGCGCAGAACCGGCTGTTCATCGCCGTGGGTCGGTTCGCCGGACTGGAGCGGTTCGAGAACCCCGAGTTCCTGGACCGGCTGCGGCTCGCCCAGCAGACCGTCGTCGCCTCGCCGGCCGCCACCCAGGCCGTCGACGGGGTGCTCGGGGCCGCGCGCTCGCTGTTCACCGTCGTCGGGTTCCTCGGTTCGCTGCTGGTCATCAGCCCGCCGACGATGGCCCTGGTGCTGCTCGCCGCCGTACCCACCCTGGTGGCCGAGGTGATGCTGTCCCGTCGGCGCGCCGCCACCGCCTGGCGCATAGGGCCGGACGAGCGGCGCCAGTTCTTCTACATGGGGCTGTTGGCCAACGTCGAGGCGGCGAAGGAGATACGACTCTTCGGCACCAGCGGGTATCTGCGCGGCCGCATGATCAGCAGCAGGCGCGGCGCGGACGCGGCCCGGCGGGCCGTCGACCGCCAGGAGGCCCGCCTGCGCACCGGCCTCGGCCTGCTCGCCGCCGTGGTGGCGGGCGCCGGCCTGCTCTGGACGGTGCGCGCCGCGGGCGGCGGCGGCCTCAGCCCCGGCGACGTCGCCGTCTTCCTGGCCGCCGTGGCCGGGGTCCAAGGGGCGCTGACCACGTTCGCGAGCGACCTCGCCGGGGCGCACCACGCCCACCTGCTCTTCGGCCACTACCAGTCCGTCGTGCGCGCCGGGCCCGAGCTCCCCATGGCCGCCGAGCCTCGCGAACTGCCCCCGCTGCGGGACTGCGTCGAACTGCGCGACGTCTGGTTCCGCTACTCGCCCCGCCATCCCTGGGCGCTGCGCGGCGTCACCCTCCGGCTGCCCGCCGGGGCCGCCATCGCCCTGGTGGGGCTCAACGGCTCCGGCAAGTCCACGCTGGTCAAACTGTTGTGCCGGTTCTACGACCCGACGCACGGCAGCATCCTGTGGGACGGCGTCGACCTGCGCGACGCCGACATCACCGAGTTGCGCCGCCGCATCAGCGCCGTGTTCCAGGACTACATGGAGTACGACATGACGGCTGCCGAGAGCATCGCGCAGGGGGACCTGAGCGCGCTCGACGAGCCGGGGCGGATACGGGCCGCGGCCACGAGCTCCGGCGTCCACGATGTGCTGGACGCGCTGCCCCAGGGGTACGACACCCTCCTGTCCCGCATCTTCTTCGCCGAGGAGGACACGGCGGACCCGGCGGCCGGCGTGATGCTGTCCGGCGGACAGAGCCAACGCCTGGCCCTGGCGCGGGGGTTCGTACGCGACCGGCGGGACCTCATGATCCTCGACGAGCCGTCGGCGGGGCTCGACGCGGCGGCCGAGCACGACATCCACGCCTCGCTGCGCGCTCACCGGCAGGGTCGGACGAGCCTCCTGATCTCGCACCGGCTGGGCGCCTTGCGCGACGCGGACGTGATCGTCGTCCTGGAGAAGGGGCGGATCGCCGAGCAGGGCACCCATGACGCGCTCATCGCCCGCCGAGGACGGTACGCGCATCTGTACACGCTCCAGGCCGCCGCCTACCGGGCCGCCGCGAAGCCGTCCACCGCTCGCACCCACCCCCTCGCCGACGTCAGTACAGGAGAAGGCATATGAGCCCGGTCGGCGGTCCCCGCCCCTCGCCCGTTTCCGAGCAGCGCGCGCGGGCGGAGACCGCCGTCGCCCGCGCGCGGGGCCGCGCCCGGCGGGCGCGGGCCCACCGGATCGCCCTGTACGCGGCGGTGGTCTGCTGCTGGGCCGGGGCGGCGGCCCTGGCGGTCGCCACCGGCCGCCCGGCGTGGGGGGCGGTCGGCAGCGTGCCCGCGGTGGCTGTCACGGCCGTACTCGCAGCCGTACGCGCCGCGGAGACGCGGCTGGTCACCGTGGACGTGACCGGGGACAGCATGGAACCGGCGTTCCACGAAGGGGACCGCGTGCTGGCGCGTCGCCGGGCGGTTCCCGCGCGCGGAGCGGTGGTGGTCGTGGAACGGCCGCCGTATCAGGCGCCCTGGCCGGACGCCCCCGTGGCTCGTACCGCCCCCGCCCACGTCATCTGCACCCGGCACTGGTTCATCAAACGGGTGGCCGCGGTCCCGGGCGACCCCGTTCCCCGCGCGGAGGTGCCCGCCCTGGCCGGCGTTCCGGAGGCGGAGGTGCCCGAGGGGATGCTCGTACTGCTCGGCGACAACCGGGACAGGAGCTACGACTCCCGCTCCGTCGGCTACTTCCCCGCGGCCCGCGTGCTGGGCACGGTCGAAGAGCCGGTCCCGTCCGTGCGCCCGCCCCGCTCCGCGGAACGGATGAGGAAGACCTGACGGCCCTTGCCGGTGCAGGGCTGCATGACGGCTTCGGCCCCCGCTGCCGTGCTGGAGTCCACGATGCCCACACATCCCTGGCCGGCGACGCGCAACACGAACCTGCCGCTTCCCAGTCCCCCCGACGGTTCGACGCTGAACAGGCTGCCGCTCGCGCAGTCGTCCATGGGTTCCAGCAGGCCCGCCCCGCTGCCGCTGGTCAACGCCTTCAGGCAGCCTTTGCCGTAGTCGGGATGGTTCCACTGGAGGCGGTACAGGCCGTCGCCGACCGGTACCAGCGAGGTGGTCTGCGGGGCGACCGCCCCGCAGGGCCGCTGCACCGCGACCAAGGGCGTGTACCGCCAGTCCCGGACTCGGCCGTCGGTGAGGCACAGACCGGGGTCGTCCGCGATCTGGAGCGCCACCCGCCCGTCCGGCGGGGCCGCGCCCGTGGCGGGCCGGCCGCCCCCGCGCGGGGAGTCGTCCGCCTGTCGCTCGGGGGTGGTCACCAGCGCGGCGACGACGGCGAGCACGCCGACCGCCGCGGCGACGACCACCGTGGTCAGCCACCCCCGCCGACGCCGCGGCCACGTCCGCGGCCTGCCCGCCCCCGTCTCCGCGGAGGGCGCCGCCGATACGTCCGGCAGGGCCGGGACGGCCGCCGGAGCCGGTGCCGGAGCCGGAGCCGGAGCCGGAGCCGGAGCCGGTGGCTGAGCCTGGTGGACCCCGGCCGCCCGGTCCCTGGCCTCGGCCCATTCCGCGACCCGGTCCCCGTCCCCGCACGCCCGCACGAAAGCGGCCAGCAGCTCGGGCCGCGGCGGCAGGTCCCGGTTCAGCATCTGGGAGACGGAGCTGCGCGGCAGGGTGTCCCCGACTGCCGCCGCCCGCGCTTCGAGCTGCCGGTACGACAACCCGGACCTCTCCTTGAGCTGGCGCAACAGCTCCAAGAAGGCCGCCAGGTCTTGGGACTCTCCGGGCTGACGACTTCCCTGATTCCCCATGCGCACGATCGTGGCGTGCGTTCCCGCGCACCGACAACCTCCTTGCTTCCCCCATCGCCGTCGGGTGCGGGGCGGGCGTCGGCGCGTGTCACAGGCGTCGCCCTGGCCGCCCCTTGACGGCGGGGGCGCACCGGAGCGAGTATCGCCCTAATCATCATGATGATTGACGATCCGGTCGGCGGTCAGCCCGTCGCGCCCAGCCCCAAGGAGCCGTCCCGTGCGTATCGCCAACCTCTCCGGCCGTCTCGTCCTGCTGCACGAGGGGAAGGCCGTCGACGTGGAGCGGGCCGGCGGCGGCCTGTTCGCCGCCGACCCCCAGGCCGTGTACGGGCGCTGGGCGGAGTTCCGCGACTGGGCCGCGACCGCCGACCTCACCGGCGGCGTCCCCTTCTCGCCGCAGGACCTCGGCTCCCCCGTGCCGGCCCCCCGTCAGGTACTGGCCGTCGGCCTCAACTACCGTGACCACGCGGCCGAGTCGGGGTTCGAGGCGCCCGACGGGCTGCCGCCGGTCTTCACCAAGTTCGCCACCAGCATCTCGGGGCCCGTCACCGAGGTGGCACTGCCGCCGGGCGGCCACACGGACTGGGAGGTCGAACTGGTCGCCGTCATCGGCCGCGAGGCCCGTCACGTCGCCGAGGCCGACGCCTGGGACTACGTCGCGGGACTGACGGCCGGTCAGGACATTTCCGAGCGCGTCAGCCAACTCGCCGGTCCCGCACCGCAGTTCAGCCTCGGGAAATCCTTCCCCGGCTTCGCCCCGCTCGGCCCCTCACTGGTGACCGTCGACGAGTTCGACAACCCCGACGACCTCGAACTGCGCTGCGCCATCAACGGCGAAGAGGTCCAGAAGGGCCACACCCGCGACCTCATCTACTCCGTCCCCGCCCTCGTCTCCCGGCTCTCCGCCGTGCTCCCGCTGCTGCCCGGCGACGCCATCTTCACCGGCACCCCCGCCGGGGTCGGCCTCGGCCGCACCCCGCAGCGGTGGCTGGCGCCCGGCGACGAGCTCGTCACCACCATCGAGGGCATCGGCGAACTGCGCCAGCGCTTCACGGGCTGAGACCCGGACGCGCGAGGGCGCGGGCCGCCACGCACACCCGGCGACCCGCGCCCGTACGCCCGTACAAACCCTCCGCCTCACGCCCTCCCGCGCACCACGAACCACTCCGCCGGCAGGTCGATCCGGGTGCCGTCCGAACGGAACTCCGTCTGCGGCAGCGTCGTCGCGCCCTGGGCGAGGATCTCCAGCCCCGCCCCCTCCAGCAGGTCCGACACCTCGCGGTCCTCGGCCTCGGCCGGGCGCAGGCCGTGCGAGAGGACCGCTTCCAGCTTCGGCGGCGGGCCGCCGGGGGCCTGGGCCACCTCGCTGATCACCGTCCGGGACGCCTTGGTCAGCTCGGCGACGAAGGCGCGCCCGCCCCGGCCGATCAGGGCGGCGACGGCCGCGGCGACCGGCGCGCGGTCCTGGGGGTCGCTCTGGTGGATCACCGCGCGCATATAGACGTCCGCGTCGCCCAGCCGCTCGTGCAGCGCCCGCACCGCCGCCGCGTCCACCAGGTTGAGCTGCTCGAACTCGGCCGTCCCGGCCGGGTCCGCGCGGCGGGCGTGCTCGACGGCCGCGTGCGAGAGGTCCACGCCGACGGCGCGGGGGTAGCGGGTCGCCAGATAGCGGGTCTGGGTGCCGCTGCCGCAGCCGAGGTCGACGACCGGCAGCGTACGGTCCGTGTAGGGCTCCAGCAGCGCCAGGTGCGGCTCCGCGCTGAGCGCCGGCTCCGCGTCCCACATCGCCGCGCCGGGGGCGTCGGAGACGTCGCTCCAGTAGCTCTCCCAGGCGTCTTTGTACCGGTCCGACACGCTCATGGCCGCACTCCCCAGGTCCGATCGGTCTGCTGGGCCGCCGGGCCCGGCGGGCGCGACGAACCGTCAAGATCCTGAGTACCGCCGCGGCACGGAGCCGGGCAAGGACTTGCGGACTTCTTTCACCGGGCGTTCCGAGATTCTCCAGCCGATCCGCCGGACATTCGGGGGTCCGATGGCGCTCAAACTCTCCGCCGCCCGGGCCTCGACCGCCCGCTCAGCCCCGGCCCAGCGCCTGCTCGAACCACACCGTCTTGCCCCGCGCCAGCCGGCTCGCGCCCCACTCCCGCGCCAGCCCGCTCACCACGTGCAGCCCGCGCCCGAACTCGTCGTCGCGGCCCGCCGTCAGCAGCGCCGGGAGACTCTGGTCGTCGTCGGTGACCTCGCAGAGCAGCGCGTCGCTGCGGACCAGCCGGAGGCCGATCCGCGGGGCGTGCGCGTACCGCAGGGCGTTGGTGACGAGCTCGCTGACGAGCAGTTCGGCGGTCTCGACGGCCTCGTCGAGCCCCCACGCGCGCAGTTGCCCGCCGACCAGCCGCCGGGCGCGGCCCACCTCTTGCGGCTCCGTCGCCAGCTCCCACTCGGCGACGTCGTCGGCCGGGATGCCGTTGAGCCGGGCCATCAGCAGCGCCACGTCGTCCTTGCGCCCGCCGCGCGTGTTCAGGGCGCGGATGATGGTGTCGCAGGCGTCGTCCATGGAGGCCGCCGGGTGGGCGGCCGACTCGCACAGGGCGGCGAGGCCGTCCCCGATGTCCGCGCCGCGCACCTCGACCAGCCCGTCCGTGCACAGGACGAGCCGGTCGCCGGGCTCGACGCGGACCTTCGCCGTCTCGAAGGGCACCCCGCCGACGCCGATGGGCGCGCCGGTCGGCAGTTCCAGGAGCTCGCTGCGGCCGTCGGCGGCCCGTACGAGCACGGGCGGGATGTGGCCCGCGTTGGAGATGAGGAGTTCGGAGCGGATGGGGTCGTAGACCGCGTACAGGCAGGTGGCGAGGTAGTGCTCGCCGAGCCGCTGCGCGAGGTCGTCGAGGTTGCGCATCAGCTGGGCGGGCGGCAGGTCGAGCGCCGCCATGGTCTGCACGGCGGTGCGCAACTGCCCCATCATCGCCGCCGAGTTGAGGCCGTGCCCCATGACGTCGCCGACGACGAAGGCGGTGCGCGAGCCGGACAGTTTGATGCTGTCGAACCAGTCGCCGCCCACCCGGCCGAGCAGCGTGCCCGGCAGATAGCGGGTGGCGGCGTCGCAGCCCGCCATGCGCGGGGCGATCTGCGGCAGCATGGAGTCCTGGAGCGTCTCCGCGACGTTCTCCTGGTAGGTGTACATGCGGGCGTTGTCGAGCACGAGCCCGGCGCGGGCGGCGAGTTCGGCGCCGGTCGTGCGGTCCATGTCGTTGAAGATCTCGCGCCCGTCGCGGCGCATCAGCACCATGAAGCCGAGCACCACATTGCGCGCCTTGAGCGGTACGACCAGCATCGACCGGCCGGTGATCAGCGGCCGCAGGTCCCGCTTCTCGAACCGTTCGGAGATCCGGCTGCCCATCTCCTCGCTGATGCGCGGGATCAGCACCGGCTCGCCGGTGACCATGCACCGGAAGAACGGGGTGTCGGCGGGGAAGGCGATGGCCTCGCCGACCGGCACGGTGTCGTCCCAGCGGCCCGGCTCGTCGTTGTGCTCGACCCAGACCCGGTGCCAGACGGTCGTGACGTCGGGCGGCCCGTCGGGGAACCCCTCGCCCGCGAGGACCGCCGCCCGCAGGTGGGTGCCGGCGAAGTCGGTGAAGCGGGGCACGGCGGCGCTGGTGACCTCGCGGATCGTACGGGCGAGGTCCAGCGAGCTGCCGATGCGCCCGCTGACGTCGTTGAGGAACTCCAAGTGCTCGCGCACGGCGGCGTATTCGAGATCCGGCTCATCAATGGCGATCGGGGAGACGGATGCTGACGGCCCGTGGGACGCACCATTCCGCTCGTCCCCTCTTGCGAGACGCCGGCGGCGACGCTCTACGTACTTGGGCATGCCCCAGTCCGGGGTGACGGGCACCCGCTCCTGCTGGCTGATCTCCAGTACCGGGTAGCCGAGTTCGAGGACCTGGGAGACGATGCGGCTGCTCGCGGCGGGCCCCATATTGGGCAGGATGTCCGGCAGCCGCTCGGCGAGCTGCCGCGCCTTCGCGAAGTCCGTGTGCAGGCCGAAGCCCGGCGCGACGCGCTCGTCCTCGGTGCTGTGCAGCTGCGCGGCGTTCGCGGCCAGTACGAGCAGCCGCTCGGTCCCCGGCCCGACCAGCGGGTAGGCCCACCACACGACGTCCGCGGGCCCGCGCCCGTCGTCGGTCATCCGGGCGCGGCCCGCGGTGGGGTAGGACGTCTCGCCGCCGAGCGAGGCGTCGAGGTCCTGGCCGAGGCTGTCGTACGTGTCGGGGTCCGGCCAGTCGGCGTCGGCGAACGCGCCCGCCACGGGCAGCAGATCGGCGGCCGCCCGGCCCACCGCCTCCTCGCGGGTGTAGCCGAAGAGCTTGCGCGCCCCTGAGCTCCAGTGCGTCACGAGGCGTGCGGAGTCCACGACGATCACCGCGAGCGGGATCCGTCCGGGCACGTCTGCCGCCGTCTCCAGGGCGGAGCCTGACGCGGTACGGTCCATGGGCGGTTGCTCCTTCGTACACGTACGCACGATCTGCGCCAGCACTACCACGGTAGGCCCCGCGAGGCCGCCGCGCGGGGCAATGGGCGAATAGGTGGTGCGCCCGGCGCTCCCGGGACGCTGCGTGCTCCGCCCCGGGGACGCCGGGCGTTCAGTCCCCGTACCCGAGCTGAAGATCGCGCTCGGTGCGGCCGCCGCTCGTGACCTGCAGAACCGTTGCGACGGGCGGGTATCCGGCCGCGATGACGGTGTACTCGCCGGCCGGCAGGCCGATGAACCGGAAGATTCCGTCGCCGCCCGTCATGGCGGCGCCGACGACGTTGCCCGCGGAGTCCAGCAGCGTGACCCTGGCCTCCTCCACGAGCCGCCCGCCGCCCGCCCGTACGGTCCCGCGCAGCACGGCGCCGCCCGCCAACTCGATGTCCTGGCGCGTCTCACGGGACGGCTGGACGGTCACCGGGAGGGCGGCGGGGCGGAATCCGGGCGCTCCGGCGGCCAATGTGTACTCCCCGGCGGGCAGTTCGGCCAGGGTGTAGCCGCCGTCGCGGCCGCTGCGGGTCGTGGCGACGGCCTCGCCGTACGCATCGGTCAGGGTCACCAGCGCCTCCGGGGCGGGCGAGCCGTCGGCGGTCAGCACCGTGCCCGCCAGCCGTCCGGCTCCGCCGAGCATGAGGTCCAGCGCGACGGGGCGTTCGGCGACGGCGACGGTCACCGCCCGCGGCTGGTGCCGCCCGGCGACGGCGACCAGGACGTACGAGCCGGGGCCGGGGGCCGCGAGCGCGTACCGCCCGTCCGCGTCGCTCGTGCCGCGCCCGATCTGCCGGCCCGTCGCGTCGATGAGGGTGAGCGCGGCGCGCGGCACGGCGCCGCCGTCGGAGCGGCGGATGGTGCCGGTGACGGCCACTCCGGTGAGCAGGGGGGCGGGCGCGGGCGGGGCGACGGCGGGCCGGGGCGGCGGGACGGCGCCGGGCGTGGTGGAGAGCGTCGGGGCCTCGGACGCCGGGGGCCGCTCCTTCAGCAGGAAGGCGAGCAGGCAGCCGAGGGCGAGGACCGGCACGAGGTGGAGGAAGGTCCGCGGCACGGCCTCGGTGTACGCCCGCAGGCAGCCGTCGCGCAGTTCGGCGGGGAGTGCGTGCAGCAGTCGCGGGGTGATGGAGTCGAGGGGCGGCAGGCCGGTGCGGTGCGGCGGGCCGGGGAGCCGGCTGGTGAACACCGAGGCGGCGAGGGCCGCGCCGAGGCAGCCGCCGAGCAGCCTCAGGTGGTGCACGGCGCCGGTGGCGGCGCCGAGGTCGGCGGGGCGCGCGGCGCTCTGCGCGGCGAGCGTCAGGACCGGCAGCAGCAGCCCGAGACCGAGGCCGAGCACGGCCGTCCAGAGGCCGAGGGCGGTGCGGGAGGTGGTCGCGTCGAGGCCGGAGAGCAGATAGGCGCCGGTCGCGAGGAGGGCGGCGCCGAGTGCGGCGAGGGGCCGGTGGCGGCCGGTGCGGTCGGCGACCCACCCCGCGGCGAGGGCGGCGAGGGCGGTGCCGCCCAGGAGCGGCAGCAGCAGTTCGGCGGCCCCGGCGGCGCCGAGACTGTGGCCGTCCTGGAGTCGGGTGTCCTGGAGATACGCGGGGAGCGCGGCAGCCGCCGCGAGCGCGGCGCCGAGGAGCGCGCTGAGGAGCCCGGCGGCGGCGAAGGCCGGGTCGCGCAGGAGGCGCGGGGGGAGCAGCGGTTCGGCGGCGTAGTGCTCGGTGACGGCGAACAGCAGCAGCGTGCCGAGGGCTCCCGCGCCGAGCCCGAGGGTGACGCGGGAGGTCCAGGCGTGCTCCGTGCCGCCCCGGAGGGCCAGGAGGATCAGGCAGCCGGAGGCGGCGGCGAGCAGCAGGGCGCCGAGGAGGTCGGGCCGGGGCCGCCGGTCGGGCCGGGGCAGCTTGAGGGCGAGGGCGACGACGGCGAGGGCGCAGAGGCCGGCGGGGGCGCCGAGGAGGAAGCACCAGCGCCAGGAGGCGTGTTCGACGAGGCGCTCGCCGAGCGCGGGGCCCGCGACGAGGGCCGCTCCCGTGACCGCGCCGAGCAGTGCGTACCAGCGGCCGCGGCGGCGCGGCGGCACGAGGTCGGCCAGGACCGCGGGGACGGCGGCGAGCAGTCCGCCGGCGCCGATGCCCTGGAGGGCGCGGAAGCCGGTCAGCTCCTGCGCGGTCCGGGACCAGCCGGCCAGCGCGCTCGCGGCAGTGAAGACGGCGAGCGCGAGGACGAGGACGCGTTTGCGGCCGAGGAGGTCGCCGAGCTTGCCGGCTACGGGCAGGGCGGCGGCGCAGGCCAGGAGGTGGGCCGTGACGGCCCAGGGGACGGCGGGGCCGCCGCGCAGGTCGCGGGCGACGTCGGGCAGCGCGGCGGCCGTGAGGCTCTGGTCGAGCGCGGCGAGGGCCGCGGTGAGCAGCAGCGCGGCGAGGAGGGCGGCGCGGGCGAGCCGCGCGCGGACCGGGCCGCCGCGGTCGTTCGCCGCGGGCGGGCGGTGCTCGGAGGGTGGGCTCGCGGGCCCGGTCTCGGGTGCGAGGAGGTGTTCGTCCTTCGCCGCCCAGATGGTCCCGCCCACGTGCTGCTCCCCTCATCGCGCCTGCGCCGCCGCCTCGTTGCCGAAGTTCTCGCATTTCACAACGGACTTGGGCAAGCGCGGGCAAGCACGACGAGTCGCCGGGGAGGGGCGCGCGGAGGGCCTTCGGGCCGGTAGGAGCGGCTGCGGCGCGTTGCCGCGCCGCTATGAAAACCACTCGAATCGGTGAGCCCGCGAGCGGGCCGTCACGGCCGCCTTCCGGCGGCCGCCGGCCAAGCGCCTCCGGGGGCCGCGGCTACTTCTCCACCTCGTCGGCGAGCCGCACGAGGATCGCGTCGTAGATCCGGCCGAGCCCCTTGGGCGCGAAGGTGCGCTCGAAGAAACCGCCGATGCCGCCCGCGCCGTTCCAGGTGGTGGTGGCGACCACACGGGCCTTGCCCTCCCCGGAGGGGGTCACGGTCCAGGTGGTGACCATGGAGGAGTTGCGGTCCTTCTCGACGAGCTGCCCGTCGGTCGGCTCGTCCACCTCCAGCAGGCAGTCGCGGACCCGCTTGCTGGTGGCCTGGAGCTTCCAGTGGACGAGCGTGCCCTTGCCGTCGCCGCCCTCGCGCACCTCGTACTCGCTGAAGTGCTCGGGCAGCAGCTTGGCACGGGTGCCGGTGTAGTCGGCGAGCGCGTCGAACACCTCCTCCGGGTCCGCCGCGATGATCCGCTCCGTGGTGGCCTCGACCTGGCCCATGACTCTTCCTCCGACGTCGTGTCCGTGCCGTACCCGGCCTGTGCGCCACAGCCAACCACCATCGCCACACCCGCCCAAATCCGGGGCCACCGCCATCGAAGGGAACGTATGTTCTAATTCGAAGGAGGACGATACGAGGAGGTGCCATGCGCTGGACCAACCTGACCGGCGACGCCGGGGGCGCCGCTCCGGCGCTCTTCGGTACGGACTCGGTGACCCGCACGTTCGACACCCCGGAATTCCGCGGCATCACCTTCCACGAGATACGGGCCCGTTCGATCGTGAACCGGGTGCCGGGGGCCTCCCGGATGCCGTTCGAATGGACCGTGAACCCCTACCGGGGCTGTTCGCACGCGTGCGTCTACTGCTTCGCGCGCAAGACCCACAGCTATCTCGACCTCGACACGGGCGCCGGCTTCGACTCCCAGATCGTCGTCAAGGTCAACGCGCCGGAGCTGCTCCGGCGCGAGCTCGCCGCCGCCCGGTGGCGCGGCGAGCACATCGCCATGGGCACCAACGTCGACTGCTACCAGCGCGCGGAGGGCCGCTACCGGCTGATGCCGGGGATCATCGACGCGCTCACCGAGCGCGCCAACCCGTTCTCGATCCTCACCAAGGGGACCCTGATCCTCCGCGATCTGGAGCAGCTGCGGCGGGCGGCCCGCGTCACCGAGGTCGGCGTCTCCGTCTCGGTCGGCTTCCTCGACAGCGCGCTGTGGCGCACCGTCGAGCCCGGCACGCCCGCCCCCGAGCGCCGGCTCGCCGCCGTCCGTACGCTGACCGACCACGGCATCGCGTGCGGGGTGCTGATGGCGCCGGTCATCCCCTTCCTCGGCGACTCGCCGCAGCAGCTGCGCGCCACCGTGCGGGCCGTCGCGGCGGCCGGCGCGACCTCCGTCACCCCGCTCGCGCTGCATCTGCGCCCCGGGGCCCGCGAGTGGTTCATGGCCTGGCTGGCCGAGCACCATCCGCATCTGGTCCGCCGGTACGAGTCGATGTACGCGGGCGGCGCGTACGCCCCGAAGTGGTATCAGCGCCGGATCACCCGCCAGGTGCACGAGTACGCGGCCGAGGCCGGCATCGGCCCGTACGCCCCCGGCGCCCACCGCCGCGTCCCGGAGCCGCCCGAATCGCCTACGCTCGCCCCCGAACACACGCAGTTGACCTTGCTCTGAAGCTCCGCAGCTCTTCAGCTCCGAAGCCCTGAAGCTCGGCAGCTCCGCAGCTCCGCAGCTCTGAAAGGAGCCTCCGCATGACCCAGCTCCACCACTCGCCGGTGCCCGAGGGCCTGGCGCCCGGCAACGGCTACAGCCACGTCGTCTGGGGCACCGGCCGCTTCGTCGCCGTGGCCGGGCAGATAGCGCTCGACGCCGACGGCGCGCTGGTCGGCGAGGGCGATGCCGAGGCGCAGGCCCGGCAGGTCTTCGCCAATCTCGGGCGGTGCCTCGCCGAGGCGGGCGCGACCTTCGCCGACGTGATGAAGATGACCTTCTTCGTCACGGACATCGCGTTCCTCCCCGCCATCCGGGCCGCCCGCGACGATGTCCTGGACATGACCCGCCCGCCGGCCTGCTCCGCCGTGCAGGTCTCCGCGCTGGCCCGGCCGGACCTGCTGCTGGAGATCGAGGCGTTCGCGCTGGTGGGCGAGTAGCGGCGAGCGCGGCGAGTAACTCCGTGGCGGCGGGCGCGGTGCGCGGTTAGCGTGCCGCGCATGGTGCGGGTGCGGGAGATGACGGCCGGGGACATCGACGCGGTGGCGCGGATACGGGTGCGGGGGTGGCGGTTCGCGTACGCCGGGATCATGCCGCGGGGGTATCTCGACGGGCTGAGCGTGCGCGAGGACGCCGAGCGGCGGCAGGAGTTCTTCGCGCGCGCCGGCGGGGCCGTGACGAATCTCGTGGCGGAGGACGCCGGCGCCGTCGTGGGCTGGGCGTGCTTCGGGGCGTCGCGGGACGAGGACGCGGCGCCGGGCGACGGGGAGTTGTACGCGCTCTATGTGCGGCCCGAGCTGATCGGCACCGGGATCGGGCGCGCGCTGACCGCCGCCTCGCTCGCGGGCGCCGCCGAGCGGGATTTCTCGCGGCTGCTGCTGTGGGTGGTGCGGGACAACGCCCGTGCCCGCCGCTTCTACGAGCGCGCCGGTTTCGCGGCGGACGGCGGTGAAGAGGAGTACGAGGTGGCCGGGGCGCCGGTGCCGGAGGTGCGTTACGCGCTGGAGGTGGGGCGCACGTTCTGAGTGGCCTGGCCCGAGAGCTGGGCCAGGGCCTCGTCGGCAGCCGGCCGCAGCCGCTCGTGGCGGCGGGCCGCCGTCAGGGACTCCATGGCGCTCCGGTCGCCGAGCGCGCCCAGCCCCTCGACACAGGCGCGCGCGATCGGCCAGTAGTGGTCGGGCGCGGCCAGCAGCCGGTTCAAGGTGGCCAGCAGGGCGGGTACGGACTCGGGCGCGCGGAGCTCGGTGAGCAGCCGGATGGGGTACAGGGCGTAGGCGGTGCGCAGCTCATTGGTGGCGAGGGCGGCGGCGGCGCGCGCGGTGCGGGGGTCGCGGAGCCGGGCGAGGGCGCGGGCGGCGCAGGCGCAGCTGACCGGGTCGCGGTAGTTGAGGAGCATGACCAGCGGCTCGAACGCGCGCCGGTCGCCGCGTACGCCCAGCGCGTAGGCGGCGATCTCGCGCGCCCACAGGGGGCGTCCGGGCTCGACGAGTATGCGCGCGAGGTCTTCCCGGTGCTCGGCGGGGCGGTGGTCGCGCAGCAGGTCGAGCACGCCCTGGTAGGCCCTCACCTCCGCCGGGGAGCCCAGCTGTCCCCATACTCGTTCCAGCAGCGCACGGAATTCCTCTTCCATTTCCCGCTCCTCCCCGAGTGGCCCGTGCCACAGCGTAATTCGCGTGCCGACCACTGGCGGCCTCGGTTACCCGTGAGTTAACCTCCAAAGGAGAGCAGCACTCCTGCTCGGGCGGCCTGGTGACGCAGCCGCCACGGCGTGCAGTCGGTTCGGCACCCCAGTACGGCACGGCTCCGGGACAGAGCCCCGCCGATCGCTCAACTCCCTTTCTCCGGGCGCACTTTGCGCGTACCCGGAAACTCCTCAGTCGTCACTTCCCCCCTGCTGTCGGGGAACTCTCCCTGGAGTCTCGCGATGGACCGTCTGTCCACCCCTGATCCCTCCTCCCCCATCTCCCCCGCGCCCGCCGTGCGCCCACTGCGCAAGATCGCCGTCGTCGGCCTCGGCACCATGGGCTGCGGCATCGCCGAAGTCCTCGCCCGCGCCGGCCGTGAGGTCGTCGGGATCGACGTCAGCGACGCGGCGGCCGCGCGGGCCGTGGCGTCCCTCGAAGCCTCCACCGCCCGTGCCGTCGAGCGCGAGCGTTTCACCGAACCCGCACGCAGGGCCCTCCTCTCCCGCTTCCGCACCTGCGCCGATCTGCGTAGCGCGGCCGACGCCGACCTGGTCATCGAGGTCGTACCGGAGGAGTACGCGCTCAAGCACGAGGTCTTCACCGCCCTCGACGCCCTGGTCCGGCCGGACACCATCCTCGCCACCGGTACCAACGCGCTCTCGGTGACCCGGCTCGCCGCGGACTCGGCCCGCCCCGAACGCGTCCTGGGGCTGCACTTCTTCAACCCGGCCCCGGCCATGAAACTGGTCGAGGTGGTCTCCAGTGTGCTGACCGCGCCCGCCGCCGTCGCCGCCGTCACGGCTCTCGCCCGCGAGCTGGGCAAGGAGCCCGTCGCGGTCGGCGACCGGCCCGGCTTCGTCGCGGACGGGTTGCTGTTCGGCTACCTCAACCAGGCCGCCGCCATGTACGAGTCCCGATACGCGTCCCGCGAGGACATCGACGCGGCCATGAAGCTGGGCTGCGGCCTGCCGATGGGCCCGCTCGCGCTGCTCGACCTGATCGGCGTGGACACGGCCCGTACGGTCCTGGAGGCGATGTACAGCGCCTCGCACGACCGGCTGCACGCGCCGGCCCCGATCCTGGGCCAGCTCGCCGAGGCCGGGCTGACCGGCCGCAAGTCCGGCCGCGGCTTCTACACGTACGAGGCGCCGGGCAGCGCCCGTACCGTCCCGGACTCCGCCTCCCCGGCCGGCGCCGCGTCCGGCCCCGCGACCGGCCGCGAGGTGCGCTCGGTGGGCGTCGTCGGCTCGGGCACCATGGCCTCCGGCATCGCCGAGGTCTTCGCCAAGGCCGGCTGTCCCGTCGTGCTCGTCGCCCGCTCCCCGGAGAAGGCCGCGGCGGCGACGGCCCGGATCGCGAAGTCGCTCGGCCGCTCGGTCGACAAGGGGCGGCTGACCGCCGCGGCCCGGGACGCGGCGCTGGCCGCGATCGCCCCCGCCGCGACCCTGGACGCCCTCGCGGACGCGGACCTCGCCATCGAGGCGGTCGCCGAGGACCTGACGGTCAAGCAGGAGGTGTTCGCCGCGCTCGACAAGGTCTGCAAGGCCGGCGCGGTGCTCGCGACGACCACCTCCTCGCTGCCCGTCATCGCCTGCGCCCGCGCCACGTCGCGCCCGCGGGACGTGGTCGGCATGCACTTCTTCAACCCGGCCCCGGCCATGAAGCTCGTCGAGGTGGTCCGTACGGTCCTGACCGCCGACGACGCCCACGCCACCGTCCGCGAGGCATGCGCGCGGGTCCGCAAGCACCCGGTGGACTGCGGCGACCGGGCGGGGTTCATCGTCAACGCGCTGCTGTTCCCGTACCTCAACAACGCGATCAAGATGGTGCAGGAGCACTACGCGACGCTGGACGACATCGACGCCGCGATGAAGCTCGGCGGCGGCTATCCGATGGGGCCCTTCGAACTCCTCGACGTGGTCGGCCTCGATGTCTCGCTGGCCATCGAGAAGGTTCTGCACCGCGAGTTCCGCGACCCGGGACTGGCCCCCGCGCCGCTGCTGGAACATCTGGTCGCCGCGGGGTGTCTGGGGCGCAAGACGGGGCGCGGCTTCCGCGAGTATGCCCGCCGCTGACGGCGGGGCGCACGGCGGGTCCCCCGACGGGAAAGGTGGGTGGGGCGGGCTGCTCGAACCGGTCGGCAGTCCGCCCCGGCACTCGCATACGGCCGCGTGTTACGTTCCCCACATGTCCCAGCCCGTTAAGTCCGCTCGTACGCTGCGTTCGACGAATCATGAGACCGCTGACGGCTCGGAGAGCGCGAGCAGCCGCCGCGCCGCGGCCCAGCGCCTCGCCATGCGCCGCAAACTGGCCGCGGCCGCCATGGAGTTGTTCGCCACGAAGGGCTACGAGGCGACGACCGTCGATGAGATCGCGGCCGCCGCGGGGGTCGCCCGCCGGACGTTCTTCCGCCACTTCCGCTCCAAGGAAGAGGCGATCTTCCCCGACCACGACGACACCCTGGTACGGGCGGAGGCGGTGCTGGACGCCGCCCCCGCGCACGAGAACCCGCTGGACACCGTGTGCCGGGGCATCAAGGAGGTCATGCGGATGTACGCGGCCTCCCCGGCCGTGTCCGTGGAGCGCTACCGGCTGACCCGCGAGGTGCCGGCCCTGCGGGAGCGCGAGATCGCCTCGGTGGCCCGCTACGAACGGCTCTTCACGCGCTATCTGCTGGGCCACTTCGACGAGGGCGCGCACCACGTCGGCGACGACGATCCGCTGCTGGCCGAGGTCGCGGCCTCCGCCGTGGTCACCGCCCACAACCATGTGCTGCGCCGCTGGCTGCGCGCGGGCGGGATCGGCGACGTGGAGGCGCAGCTCGACCACGCCTTCGGGATCGTCCGGGAGACCTTCGGCACGGGCATCGGGGCCCGGCCGGGCGGCGAGCGGCCGGCGGCAGCGGCCCGTACGAACGGCGAGGTGCTGGTGACGGTGGCGCGCACGGACGCGCCGCTGGACGAGGTCATGCGCACCATCGAGAAGGCCCTCAAGCGGAAGTGACACCCCTGTAAGGGCTCTCACGCCCCTTCTATAAGCGCTCTCACGCCCGCCGCTCACCGCGGCGGGCGCCGCTGCGTCCGGGCCCTCCCCGCCCCACGCTTTGCTCATTAGTGCCCCGTCGATGACATCTGAGAGAAATTCTTGGCACTGAGTGTCTTGTCGACTGGCACCCGGTGTCATACCTTGAAGGTGTCCGGGCGGCCGGCGCGCAGACACAACCGTCGTGTGCCGGCTGTCCCCACAAGCACTCTGTGCGCCCGGACGCCTGCGTCACAGGCACCCCGCGCCCGACCGGGCGCACCGCCGAGCACCAGCACACCGCCGAACCGACGGCATCGCCTCTGCACCCGTGCATCCCATTCCGCATCTCCCCCGACGTCCCCTCAAGCCGTTCCCTCGAAAGACAACGCGCTTCGCCGGAGGCACACCGTGAACCAGCTACTGGACGCCATCGTCGCGTCGGACAGCACGAGCGAGGACTTCGCCGCCCTGTCCATCCCCGAGTCGTACCGCGCGGTGACCGTGCACAAGGACGAGACCGAGATGTTCGCCGGCCTCGCCACGCGGGACAAGGACCCCCGCAAGTCCCTGCACGTCGAGGACGTGCCCACGCCCGAGCTCGGCCCCGGCGAGGCCCTGGTCGCCGTCATGGCCAGCTCGGTGAACTACAACTCCGTCTGGACCTCGATCTTCGAACCGCTCTCCACCTTCGGGTTTCTGGAGCGGTACGGACGGCTCTCGCCCCTCGCCGGGCGGCACGACCTGCCGTACCACGTGATCGGCTCCGACCTCGCCGGCGTCGTGCTGCGCACCGGCCCCGGCGTCAACACCTGGCGGCCCGGCGACGAGGTCGTCGCGCACTGCCTCTCCGTGGAGCTGGAGTCCTCCGACGGCCACAACGACACGATGCTCGACCCCGAGCAGCGCATCTGGGGCTTCGAGACCAACTTCGGCGGCCTCGCGGAGATCGCGCTCGTCAAGTCCAACCAGCTGATGCCCAAGCCCCGGCATCTGAGCTGGGAGGAGGCGGCCTCCCCCGGGCTGGTCAACTCCACCGCCTACCGGCAGCTCGTCTCGCGCAACGGCGCGGGCATGAAGCAGGGCGACAACGTCCTGATCTGGGGCGCGAGCGGCGGACTCGGCAGCTATGCCACGCAGTTCGCGCTGGCCGGCGGCGCCAATCCGATCTGCGTCGTCTCCAGCCCGCGCAAGGCGGAGATCTGCCGTCGGATGGGCGCGGAGGCGATCATCGACCGCACCGCCGAGGAGTACCGGTTCTGGAAGGACGAGCACCACCAGGACCCGCGCGAGTGGAAGCGGTTCGGCAAGCGCATCCGGGAGCTGACGGGCGGTGAGGACGTGGACATCGTCTTCGAGCACCCAGGCCGCGAGACCTTCGGCGCGTCCGTGTACGTCACGCGCAAGGGCGGCACCATCGTCACGTGCGCCTCCACCTCGGGCTACACCCACGAGTACGACAACCGCTATCTGTGGATGTCGCTCAAGCGGATCATCGGCTCCCACTTCGCCAACTACCGCGAGGCGTGGGAGGCCAACCGGCTGATCGCCAAGGGGAAGATCCACCCGACGCTGTCGCGGACGTACACGCTGGAGGAGACCGGGCAGGCGGCGTACGACGTGCACCGCAACCTCCACCAGGGCAAGGTCGGCGTGCTCGCGCTCGCGCCCGAGGAGGGCATGGGCGTCTCGGACCCGGAGCTGCGCGAGCGCCACCTCGACGCCATCAACCGCTTCCGCGACGTCTGAACGAGCCGCGTGAACACAGCTTCTGGACGCGACACTTGAACGCGACTTCTGAACGAGACGGCTGAGAGACGTACATGACTGAGCGTCAGAAGGATCGTCCGTGGCTGATGCGGACGTACGCCGGGCACTCCACCGCCGAGGCGTCCAACGAGCTCTACCGGCGCAACCTCGCCAAGGGGCAGACCGGCCTGTCGGTCGCCTTCGACCTCCCGACGCAGACCGGTTACGACCCCGACCACGTCCTCGCGCGCGGCGAGGTCGGCCGGGTCGGGGTCCCCGTCTCCCATCTCGGCGACATGCGGCGGCTGTTCCAGGACATCCCGCTGGAGCGGATGAACACCTCCATGACCATCAACGCGACCGCGATGTGGCTGCTGGCGATGTATCAGGTGGTGGCCGAGGAGCAGGGCGCCGACATCACCCAGCTCTCCGGCACCACGCAGAACGACATCGTCAAGGAGTACCTGTCGCGCGGGACGCACGTCTTCCCGCCCGGCCCCTCGCTCCGGCTGACCACCGACATGATCGCGTACACGGTGGCCCGCATCCCCAAGTGGAACCCGATCAACATCTGTAGTTACCACCTCCAGGAGGCCGGGGCCACGCCCGTACAGGAGATCGCGTACGCGATGTCCACCGCCATCGCGGTGCTGGACGCCGTGCGCGACTCCGGGCAGGTGGCCCCGGAGCGGTTCGGCGACGTCGTCGCCCGGATCTCCTTCTTCGTGAACGCGGGCGTCCGCTTCATCGAGGAGATGTGCAAGATGCGCGCCTTCGGCCGCGTCTGGGACGGGATCACCCGCGAGCGGTACGGCATCGAGAACGCCAAACAGCGCCGCTTCCGCTACGGCGTCCAGGTCAACTCCCTCGGCCTGACCGAGGCGCAGCCGGAGAACAACATCCAGCGCATCGTGCTGGAGATGCTGGCCGTCACCCTCTCCAAGGACGCCCGCGCCCGCGCCGTGCAGCTCCCCGCCTGGAACGAGGCGCTGGGCCTGCCCCGCCCCTGGGACCAGCAGTGGTCGCTCCGCATCCAGCAGGTCCTGGCCCACGAGAGCGACCTGCTGGAGTACGAGGACATCTTCGCCGGCTCCCATGTCATCGAGGCCAAGGTCGCGGCGCTCGTCACCGAGTGCCGGGCGGAGATCGCCCGCATCCAGGAGATGGGCGGCGCGATGGCCGCCGTGGAGTCCGGCTACCTCAAATCCCAGCTCGTCTCCTCGCACGCCGAGCGGCGGGCGCGGATCGAGGCCGGCGAGGAGCTGATCGTCGGCGTCAACAGCTACGAGTCCACCGAGCCCAACCCGCTCACCGCCGACCTCGACACCGCCATCATGACCGTCGACCCGGCCAACGAGGCGCGCGTGGTGGCCGCGCTGGGCGCCTGGCGCGACGAGCGCGACGAGGGCCGCGCCCAGGACGCGCTGGCCGCGCTCAAGAAGACCGCCGCGGGCAGCGACAACCTCTTCGCCGCCACCCTCGAATGCGCCCGCGCGGGCGTCACGACCGGCGAGTGGTCCTGGGCGCTGCGGGACGTCTTCGGCGAGTTCCGCGCGCCCACGGGCGTCGGCGGCGCGCCCCTGGCGGTCGCGGCGGAACCCGGCACCCCGCTCGCGGCCGTACGGGCGAAGGCGGCCCGTACCGCCGAGGAGCTGGGCTGCGGCAAGCTGCGGCTGCTGGTCGGCAAGCCCGGCCTGGACGGGCACTCCAACGGCGCCGAGCAGATCGCCGTACGGGCCCGCGACGCCGGGTTCGAGGTGGTCTACCAGGGCATCCGGCTCACCCCGGAGCAGATCGTCTCGGCGGCCGTCGCCGAGGACGTGCACTGCGTCGGACTGTCCATCCTCTCCGGCTCGCACGCCGAGCAGGTCCCCGACGTGCTGGCGCGGCTGCGCCGCACCGGCGCCGACGACATGCCCGTGGTCGTCGGCGGCATCATCCCCGCCGCGGACGCCGACGCCCTGCGCGCGGCCGGCGTCGCGGCGGTCTTCACCCCGAAGGACTTCGGAATCACGGAGATCATCGGCCGTATCGTCGACGAGATCCGGAAAGCGAACAGGCTCGACCCCCTGGAGGTCCCCGCATGACTGTCAACCGCCTGCGTCCGCGCCGCTCCTGCCTGGCCGTGCCGGGCAGCAACCCGCGCTTCCTGGAGAAGGCCCAGGGCCTCGCCGCCGACCAGGTCTTCCTGGACCTGGAGGACGCGTGCGCGCCGCTGGCCAAGGAAGGCGCCCGGCACACCATCGTGGACGCGCTCAACAAGGGCGACTGGACGGGCAAGACCAGGGTCGTACGGGTCAACGACTGGACCACCGAGTGGACTTACCGCGACGTGGTGACGGTCGTCGAGGGCGCGGGCCACAACCTCGACTGCGTGATGCTGCCGAAGGTGCAGGACGCCGCGCAGGTCCAGGCGCTCGATCTGCTGCTCACCCAGATCGAGAAGACGATGGGGTTCGAGGTCGGCCGGATCGGCATCGAGGCGCAGATCGAGAACGCCAAGGGGCTGGTGAACGTCGACGACATCGCCGGATCCTCGCCGCGGCTGGAGACCATCGTCTTCGGCCCGGCCGACTTCATGGCGTCCATCAACATGAAGACGCTGGTCGTCGGGCAGCAGCCGCCCGGCTACGGGGCCGACGCGTACCACTACATCCTGATGCGCATCCTCATGGCGGCCCGTACGCACGACCTCCAGGCCATCGACGGCCCGTACCTCCAGATCCGCGACGTGGACGCCTTCCGCGAGGTCGCGGGGCGCGCGGCGGCGCTGGGCTACGACGGCAAGTGGGTGCTGCACCCCGGCCAGGTCGAGGCGGCCAACGAGGTCTTCTCGCCCTCGCAGGAGGACTACGACCGGGCGGAGCTGATCCTCGACGCCTACGAGTGGCACACCTCGGAGCGGGGCGGGAAGAAGGGCTCCGCGATGCTCGGCGACGAGATGATCGACGAGGCCAGCCGCAAGATGGCGCTGGTCGTCGCGGGCAAGGGCCGGGCCGCGGGGATGCGGCGCACCACCGAGTTCGAAGCACCGGAGGCGTGAGCGCCATGCAGTTCGGCCGCACCTACGAGGAGTTCACCGTCGGCGACGTCTACCGGCACTGGCCGGGAAAGACCGTCACGGAGTACGACGACCACCTCTTCTGTCTGCTCACGATGAACCACCACCCGCTCCATATGGACGCCCATTACGCGGAGCACACGACGGATTTCGGCAAGAACGTCGTCGTCGGCAACTACATCTATTCGCTGCTGCTGGGCATGTCCGTGCCGGACGTCTCGGGCAAGGCCATCGCCAATCTGGAGGTCGAGTCGCTCCGGCATGTGGCGCCGACGTTCCACGGCGACACCGTCTACGGCGAGACCGAGGTGC
This sequence comes from Streptomyces sp. NPDC050617, assembly GCF_040654795.1. NCBI lineage: Bacteria > Bacillati > Actinomycetota > Actinomycetes > Kitasatosporales > Streptomycetaceae > Streptomyces > Streptomyces sp. NPDC050617. The sequence goes on from NZ_JBFAIS010000014.1 coordinate 226,475, forward strand.
TCGACAAGATTCCGTCAAAATCCAAGTCCGACCGCGGGATCGTGTACGTGGAGACGAAGGGCTACAAGCAGGACGGCACCGTGGTCTGCGTTTTCCGGCGCAAGGTGATGGTGCCCACCGAGACGTATACGAAGGAACGCGGCGGTGAGCAGCCGGGCCGCCCCCGGCCCCAGATGCCGCAGGCACAGCGGGCACAGCCGGCTCAGCAGACGAAGAAGGTGGAGGAGTAGCCATGGGACGCCTCGCGCAGACCGATTCCCTGACCGATGTCCAGCGGGAAATCCTCTCCACCGTACGTGACTTCGTCGACAAAGAGATCCTGCCGGTCGCGACCGAACTGGAGCACCGCGACGAATATCCGACGCGGATCGTCGAGGGCCTCACCGAACTGGGGCTGTTCGGCCTGATGATTCCGGAGGAGTACGGCGGACTGGGCGAGTCCCTTCTCACGTACGCGCTGTGCGTGGAGGAGATCTCGCGCGGCTGGATGAGCGTCTCGGGGATCGTGAACACCCACTTCATCGTCGCCTATCTGCTGAAACAGCACGGCACCCAGGAGCAGAGGGACTATTTCCTGCCAAAGATGGCGGCGGGGGAAATCCGCGGCGCCTTCTCGATGTCCGAGCCGGCGCTCGGCTCGGATGTGTCGGCGATCACATCCAAGGGCGCGCGGGACGGCGACGACTATGTCCTTACAGGACAGAAGATGTGGCTCACCAACGGCGGCACGTCCTCGCTCGTGGCGATTTTGTGCCGTACGGACGAGGGGCACCCGGAAGGCACCGCGCGGCACAAGTCGATGACCACGTTCCTGGTCGAGAAGGAGCCGGGGTTCGGCCAGGTCAAGCCGGGTCTCACCATTCCGGGCAAGATCGACAAGATGGGTTACAAGGGCGTCGACACCACCGAGCTGATCATGGACGGGCTGCGGGTTCCGGCCGATCGCGTGCTCGGCGGGGCCACCGGGCGGGGTTTTTACCAGATGATGGACGGCGTCGAGGTCGGGCGGGTGAATGTAGCGGCGCGTGGGTGCGGAGTGGCGCAGCGTGCCTTTGAGTTGGGGGCCTCGTACGCACAGCAGCGGCACACCTTCGGAAAACCGATCGCCGAACATCAGGCCATTCAGTTCAAATTGGCCGAAATGGGGACAAAAGTCGAAGCGGCCCATGCGATGATGGTGAACGCGGCGCGCAAGAAGGACTCGGGACAGCGCAACGACCTCGAAGCCGGCATGGCCAAATACCTGGCCTCCGAGTACTGCAAGGAGGTGGTCGAGGACGCCTTCCGCATCCACGGCGGCTACGGCTTCTCCAAGGAGTACGAGATCGAGCGCCTCTACCGCGAGGCCCCGATGCTGCTCATCGGTGAAGGCACCGCCGAGATCCAGAAAATGATCATTGGTCGTCGGCTACTTGAAGAGTACCGATTCCAGGGATGAATGTCCTTTATGGGGCGATTTCTACGAGAAGTAGATCACACCCCGTCATCGGAGTTCGGCCACCGACTGGCCCTGGCGCTTGCCCAGTTGCCGCTCGCAACCGATAGCATCCCCGGAAAGCCGCCGTCCCCCCGTTCTGTTACGCGGCATCCTCCGCTACGAAGGTCATCCATGCCCCACAGCCAATCCTCTGCACCTCGCGGCCGCGTCCGCCTCGCGCGCGGGGCCTCGCCGTGGCTCGTCCCGACCGTCGCCACGGCCGCGGTCAGCCTCACCCGTGCCCGCCGCTCCGGACGCTGGGCGGCGCTCGCCGTACCCACCACCGCGCTCGCGGCGGGAATGCTGTGGTTCTTCCGTGACCCCGAGCGCGAGATCCCCGAGGGCCGCGTCCTGTCCCCCGCCGACGGTGTGGTGCAGAGCATCATGCCGTGGAAGGACGGACGCACCCGCGTCGCGATCTTCATGAGCCCCCTGAACGTCCACGTCAACCGCGCCCCCATGGGCGGCACGGTGCGCTCCGTCAAGCACATCCCCGGCGGGTACGTACCGGCGTTCAACAAGGAGAGCGAGAACAACGAGCGCGTCGTCTGGCACTTCGACACCGAGCTCGGCGACATCGAGATGGTCCAGATCGCCGGCGCCGTGGCCCGCCGCATCGTGCCGTACGTGCCGCAGAGCACCAAGGTCGAGCAGGGCGACCGGATCGGACTGATCCGCTTCGGTTCGCGCGTCGACCTCTACCTCCCCGAGGGCATCGAGGCCGCGGTCGAGGTCGGCCAGGCGACCACGGCGGGGGTGACTCGCCTTGACCGTGATTGATCCCGACACACAGGCGGCCTGGGTCCCGGAGGCCGGCCACGACGCCGACGCCGCGCACGACGACGCCGACGTCGCGGACATCCCCCTGTCCACCCGGCTCTCGATAGCGGACACCCTCACCCTCGGCAACGCCATCTGCGGCTTCATGGCCGTCTACTTCACCACCACCGGCGTCCTCATCCCGCACCTGACGGGCAACGAGGACGGCGGCATGGCCCGGCACAGCGCGGCCACGGCGGTGATACTGATCCTGCTCGCCTCGGTCTTCGACCTCTTCGACGGGCTCGTGGCGCGCAAGCTGCGCAGCTCGGCGATGGGGGCCGAGCTGGACAACCTGTCCGACCTGATCAGCTTCGGGCTGGCGCCCGCGTACTTCGTGGTCGTCTGGGGCATGGTCGCCGACGACGCGCACCAGCGGGTGTCGGCGGTCGCCGCGATCGTGGTCCTGCTGGCCGTCGTGCTCCGGCTCGCGCGCTTCTCGTGCGTACAGCTGCGCGACGGCATCTTCCAGGGCATGCCGAGCCCCTTCGGGGCGCTGACGGTCGTCTCGATCGTCCTCCTGGAGCTCCCGTTCATGCCGACGCTCCTCGCGATCGTCGGGGTGGCCTGGCTGATGGTGAGCCGCGTCGAGTACCCCAAGCCGCGCGGCCGCCTCGCCGTCGCGATGCTCGGCTGGATCGTCCTCAGCATGGGCCTGCTGGCCGCCTGGGCCTTCGACGCCCCCGGCGGCGAACTCCTCCTCCAGACCGGCTGCGCCCTCCAGGTCGTCCTCGGCGCGGTGATCCCGCTCTTCGCCACGGCCCGCCGCGTCAACACCTTCCGCGACAACCGCCGCGAGGCCCGCGCCACGCAGTTGCCGTAGACATCTCGCAGTACCTCTGAAGGGCCCCGAGCGCTGAAGCTCGGGGCCCTTTGGGGTTGGGGGACTGGGGGGCTGGGGGGTGCTCTCTGCTGCCGGGGGCTGGGGCTGGTGTCGCAGGCGGCTGCTGGGTGGGACGGTATTGCCGGTGGATGGGTGCGGGTTTCTGTTCTTCACCACGCACGCCGCCGACCCGCTGGTGGCCGCCGTCGGCAACACCGTCCTCGACGTCCTGGAGAACGAGAAGCTCGAT